>DATFQM010000083.1:0-33998 GCA_035264265.1 Thermoleophilaceae bacterium | reverse complement strand
CACCCGGATCGAGAAGCCGGGAGAAGATCGCGTCGCTGTCGTAGCGCGGCAGGCACAACCAGTCCACCGACCCGTAGCGGTCCACCAGCGCGGCCGAGTTGCAGTCGGCGAGCAGACCGTAGTCGGCCACGGGGCGGAAGTGCCGATTCGCCTCTTCGCGCGTGGCGGCGGGGCCGGAAGTCATCGTGGTGCCATCGCTTGTGCGATTCTCCTCCGGTTCCTGGTCCTCCTCCCGCGGCTGGCCCGGGGCGGGCTGACTACCCGGCGCTGGTCGCCCGCGGCCGCCGCGGCGACCTCTTCTCCTTGGGCACGAGCAGAGCGGCGCCAATCGCCCCGCCGAGGTCTCCGAGTGCGGCCGGTAGCACGGCGGGCGGCCGGTCGGAGACGAAAAGGTGGGGGATCATCGCGGCCTCGATCCGCCGGACATAGGGATCGCCGAGCCGCGTGCCGAGCCCGCCGCCGATCACGACGGTCTCCACGTCCAGCAGGTTGACGGCCGACGCCACGCCTGCCCCGAGCGCCGCGATCGCCCGGTCGATCAGCTTGACCGCCATGGGATCGCCGCGCTTGAGCGCCCGGAACCAGATTCCGCTCTGGAGCCGGGTGCGGCCGCGCTTCTCCATGATCTCGAACAGCTCAGTGTGCTTCCCGCGCTTGACCCACTGCCGCGCCTTCGCCTCCATGGCCGCCCGGCCGGCGTAGGCCTCGATGCAACCGCGTCTCCCACACGGGCAGCGCGCGCCATTTCGCTTCACGACCATGTGCCCGATCTCGGCGGCGGCGCCGCGGCCGACCCACATCTTGCCGTCCAGGATGATCCCGCCCCCCACGCCGGTGCCCCAGAACACTCCGAGCAGCGACTTCGCGTCCTTCGCGGCGCCCAGCTCGTACTCAGCACGCACCCCGACCGAGACGTCGTTGCCGAGGTAGACCGCGCAGCCGAGCAGCTCGGTCAGGGCCGCGGCCATCGGGAACGGATCCTCCCAGTCGGGCAGGTTGCGCGCCTCGTCGACGGTCCCCGTTTTCGCGTCGACGGCTCCCGGCGAGCCCACTCCGACGCCCTGGAGCCGGGCGGTCGCCAAACCCGCCGCCTCGGCGGCCTGGGTCATCGTGTCCGCCATCTGAGAGACGACCGCGGGCGGGCCGCCACTGGTAGGGGTCGGCTGCCTTGCCTCACCGACCACCTTGGAGTCCTGGTCCACCACCACGGCTTGGACCTTGGTCCCGCCGAGATCGATTCCACCCCTCATTGGTGTCTCCAGCGTACCGTTTGAGGCCGGATCAGCCGCCCTCAAACTGGTAACGCGCGCGCCCACCCGCCGGCTGGTCGAGCGGCTGGGCGGGGGGCGAACTGCGCAGGCGGCCCCTTCCAGTTGCCTGGTTGCGACAGAATGGCGGCGTGGGGTCGGATCCCTTTGTGCTCGGCGTGGACGTGGGTGGCACGAAGGTCGCCGTGGGGGCCGTCTACGGCGCCGAGGCCGGCGAGCTTGTGGAGCACCCCACCGACACGAGCGGACGCGAGCCGCTCCTGGACGGAATCGAAGCCGGAGTGCGGGAGGTGAGCTCGAAGGCCGGCGATCCGGCGGCGGTGGGAGTCGGTGTCCCCTCTCAGATCGAATTCGCAACCGGGAGGGTGCTCTCGAGCGTGAACATCCCGCTCGCCGGGGTGCCGCTGCGCGACGTGCTCGGCTCGCGCCTCGGCGTGCCCATCTACGTGGACAACGACGCCAACTGTGCCGCGCTCGCCGAGGCCGAGCTGCTGGAGGTCAGGAACCTGGTCATGCTCACGCTGGGCACGGGCGTCGGGGGCGGCGTCGTTATCGACGGGAGGATCTTCCGAGGCACCCACGGGCTGGGCGCCGAGCTCGGCCACTTCTCGGTCATAGCCGACGGCCCGCCCTGCCCGGGCAACTGCCCCAACCGCGGCTGCGTCGAGGCATTGTGCAGCGGCACGGCCCTCGAGCGCGACGCAACAGCGCTCGCCAAGGGCCGTCCGGACAGCCCTCTGGGGCGCCTCTACGCCGAGGGCGGGCGCGTGAGTGGCCCGGAGGCGGTCGCCGCCGCGCAGGCCGGCGATGTGGATGCACTGCGGCTGTTCAAGCGCCTGGGCACCTGGCTCGGAGTGGCGATCGCCGGCTACGTGAACGTCTTCGAGCCGGAGCACTTCCTGATCGGCGGGGGGGTGTCGCGGGCGGCGGACCTCTTCCTGGAGCGGGCGCGCGCGGAGGCCGCGTCGCGGGCGCTCCCCGCGCTGTGGGAGCGCGTCAACGTCTCCCTGGCCCGCGGCGCGGCCGATGCAGGCGTGATCGGGGCCGGCCTGCTCGCAGCGCACGAGAGCGGAAGGGATACTGCGCAGGTGAAGCCTGAGACGGCGTCATGACCGATTTCGGCTTGCCAGGCATCCACGAGCCCCAAGATCGATCATGAAGGGAGCGAGGTAGCGAGATGACGACCACCCAGGTGGACACGCGGGCACTCGACGAGCTGTGCATCAACACCATCCGCACGCTGGCGATGGACGCGGTGCAGAACGCCAACTCGGGCCACCCGGGCGCACCCATGGCGCTGGCCCCGCTCGCCTACGTCCTTTACACGCGCGTGATGGAGCACAACCCGGCCGACCCGGACTGGTTCGATCGCGACCGCTTCGTGCTGTCCGCGGGCCATGCCTCGATGCTGCTCTACGCCTCGCTCTACCTGGCCGGCTACGGCCTCCCGCTCGACGACATCAAGCGGTTCCGGCAGCTCGGCTCTCCCACGGCAGGCCATCCGGAGTATGGCGCAGCCGCCGGCATCGAGGCCACCACCGGGCCACTGGGCCAGGGAATCTCGATGGCGGTGGGGATGACGCTCGCGGAGGCGATGCTCGCCGACCGCTACAACCGCCCCGGGCAGGAGCTGATCGACCACAACACCTACGTGATCGCGAGCGACGGCGACATCCAGGAGGGCGTCGCGTCGGAGGCCTGCTCGCTGGCCGGTCATCTCGGCCTCGGCAAGCTGATCGTCTTTTACGACAACAACCACATCCAGCTGGCCGGCGAGACGCGCATGGCCTTCAGCGAGGACGTCGGCAGGCGCTTCGAGGCCTACGGCTGGCACGTTCAGGACCTGGGCGAGGACCTCGGCCTCGACACCCTGGAGGGAGCTGTGGAGACGGCCAAGGGGGCGCCGGATCGGCCGTCGCTCGTGATCCTGCGGACCCACATCGGTTACGGAGCTCCGCACCTTCAGGACACGAACAAGGCCCACGGCTCGCCGCTGGGCGAGGAGGAGGTCAAGCTCACCAAGGAGCGCTACGGCTGGCCCACCGAGCCGCCATTCCTCGTGCCCGAGGAGGCACTCTCGCACTTCCGTTCCGCGGCGGCGGCTCGGGGAGAGGCCGAGTCCGAGTGGCAACAGCTCGCCGAGAGCTACCGGTCGGAACACCCCGACCTCTGGGAGGAGCTGTCGCTGATCATCGACCGCAAGCTCCCGGAGGGCTGGGACCGCAACGTGCCCAAGTTCCGGCCCGAGGTCGGGATGGTGGCCACCCGCAAGGCCTCGCACCAGGTGATCCAGTGGGCCGCCGAGCAGGTGCCGCATCTCGTGAGCGGCTCGGCAGACCTCGAGCCGTCAACCCTCACCTTGATCGAGGACGGCGGCGCCGTGGAGAAGGGGAGCTACTCGGGCCGCAACGTCCACTACGGCGTCCGCGAGCACGGTATGGGCGCGATCGTGAACGGGCTCAATCTTCACGGCCTGCGCGCCTTCGGCTCGACCTTCTTCAACTTCCTCGACTACATGAAGGCCTCTGTGCGGCTGGCGGCGCTCATGGAGCTGCCATCGATCTTCGTCTACACGCACGACTCCATCGGACTGGGCGAGGACGGACCCACCCACCAGCCGATCGAACAGCTCGCCGCGCTCAGGGCACAGCCCAACACCTACGCGGTCCGCCCCGCGGGCGCCAACGAGACCGCGCTCGCCTGGCGCTTCGCCATAGAGCAGGAGGACACCCCGGTGGCGCTTGTCTTCAGCCGCCAGGGCCTGCCGGTATGGAACCCCAGCGGCGTGCCTGACGACGCGATTCACCGCGGGGCGTACGTGTTGCGCCACTCCTACAAGGAGGACACCGAGCCGGACCTCGTCCTGATCGCGACCGGCTCGGAGGTGCATGTCTGCACGGCGGCCGCCGATCTGCTCGAGGCCGACGGGATAGCGACCCGAGTGGTCTCCGCACCGTGCCTCGACCGCTTCGCCGAGCAGGACGACGACTACCGCGATCGGGTGCTTCCGCCAGCCGTCCGCGCGCGGGTGAGCGTGGAGGCGGCCTCTACCCTTGGATGGGCGACCTGGGTGACCGAGGACGGCGAGTCGATCGGCATGCACAGCTTCGGCGCCTCCGCGCCGCAGAAGGATCTCTACGAGCACTTCGGCTTCACCCCGGAGAAGGTGGCCGAGCGCGGCAAGGCCGTGGTCGAGCGGATCGCGGCCCGAGCGTAGGAAGGAGACCGAAATGGAAGTCAGCGCACGGGTTAGCGAACGACTCGCGGCCCTCACAGCCGCCGGGACCAGCATCTGGCTCGACCAGATCCGTCGCGGGCTGATCGAGTCCGGAGAGCTGCGGCGGCTGATCGAGGAGGACTCACTCCGGGGTGTCACCTCCAACCCCGCGATCTTCGAGAAGGCGATCCTCGGCTCGACCGACTACGACGACCAGATCAAGGAGCTGGCCGAGCAGGGCGTCGACGCCAAGGGGATCTACGAGGACGTGGCGATCAAGGACGTGCAGCTCGCCGCCGACGTGCTGGCGCGTGTCCGCGAGGAGACCGGGGGATACGACGGCTTCGTGTCGCTGGAGGTGGAGCCGTTGCTCGCACACGACACCGAGGCCACGCTCGAGCAGGCGCGCGACCTCTGGAAACGCGTCGACCGCCCCAACCTGATGATCAAGATTCCCGGCACCGAGGAGGGCGTTCCCGCGATCGAGCAGGCGATCTTCGAGGGGATCAACGTAAACGTCACGCTGCTCTTCTCAGTCGAGGCCTATTCCACGATCGCCGAGGCCTACATCAGGGGCATGGAGCGCCGCAAGGACGCCGGCGAGACGATCGACGTCCATTCTGTCGCGAGCTTCTTCGTCTCACGTGTGGACACCGAGGTGGACAAGCGGCTCGCCGAGCTTGGGCGCGAGGACCTGCGGGGGGTCGCCGCGATTGCCAACGCCCGTGCCGCCTACCAGCGCTTCAAGGAGATCTTCCGTGGTGAGCGCTTTGCCGCACTGCGGGAGGCCGGCGCCCCGGTGCAGCGGCCGCTGTGGGCCTCAACCGGCGTCAAGGACCCGCAATACCCCGAGACCAAGTACGTCGACGAGCTGGTGGCGCCGGACACCGTCAACACGATGCCGATGCCCACCTTGCTCGCGGCCGCCGAGTCCGCCGAGGTGCGCGGCGCGACCGCCGACCAGGACCCCCACGACGACCTCACCGCGCTCGCCGAGGCGGGCATCGACATGAAGGACGTCACGGACAAGCTGCTGCGCGACGGGATCGCCAAGTTCGTCGACCCCTTCGACAAGCTGGTCCAGGGGGTCGAGGCCACGCGCGAGGGGATCGTCACGGGTAGGCCGCCGACGATTCGGTCCTCGATCCCCGACGAGCTGGAGCCCGGGCTGATCGAGCGAATCGAGAAGGCGCGCAACGAGGGTGTGGCGCAGCGGGTCTGGCGCAAGGACGAGTCGCTCTGGGGCGGCCCGGGCGTGCCCGAGATCGGCGACCGGCTCGGCTGGCTGACCATCAGCGAGAAGATGCTGGAGCACGTCGACGACCTGAATGCGTTCGCCGACGCGTGCTCTGGCTTCGGCGATGTGGTGCTGCTCGGGATGGGCGGCTCAAGCCTGGGGCCGGAGGTGATCCGCCGCTCATTCGGCGACATCCCGGGCTCCCCTCGGCTCCACGTGCTCGATTCGACCGATCCGGGCGCGGTGCTCGAGGTGGAGCGCACGGTGGATCTCGAGAACACGCTCTTCATCGTGTCCTCGAAGTCCGGGGGGACGGTGGAGACCCTCTCGCACATGAAGTACTTCTATGAGCGGACCGGCGGAAACGGCGACTGCTTCGTGGCCATCACCGACCCGGGTTCCCCACTCGTGAAGGAGGCCGAGCAGCGCCGCTTCCGGCGCGTGTTCGAGAACGACCCGGAGATCGGCGGGCGCTACTCGGTGCTCTCGTACTTCGGGCTCGTGCCCGCCGCTCTCGCGGGCGTGAACGTGGAGGCGATGCTGCACCGCGCTCAGATAGCGGAGCAGAACTGCACCCACTTCGACCAGAGCTCCGGCAACTCCGGGCTGTGGACGGGCATCGTGATGGGTGGGCTCGCCATCCAGGGCCGCGACAAGCTCACCTTCATCGTGGACGAGCCGATCTCGAGCTTCGGCCTCTGGGTGGAGCAGCTGATCGCCGAATCCACCGGCAAGGAGGGCAAGGGAATCCTGCCGGTGGCCGACGAGCAGCTCGGGGAGCCGGACGCCTACGGCCACGACCGCTTCTTCGCCCAGCTCCGGAACGCAGACGAGCCGGACCCCGACGCCGACGCCGGAGTCGAGGCCCTGGCGCGGGCCGGCCACCCCACCGTGACTCTCTCGGTGCACGGGGCCTCGGACCTCGGGCGGATCTTCTTCTTCGCGGAGTTCGCCGCCGCGGTGGTCGGCTGGGTGCTCGGCATCAATCCGTTCAACCAGCCCAACGTCCAGGAGGCCAAGGACAACACGGCCAAGGTGCTGGCCATGCCGGAGCCGCCGGACCTGCCCGAGGCCGACGACGACGCCTTGAAGGCCCTGCTCGACAAAGCGGCGCCGCCCCACTACGTCGCAATCATGGGCTACGTCCAACCCTCCGAGGAGTTCGACGCTGCGGTCGCGGAGCTACGAGCGACGATCCGTGACGCCACGAAGGCCACCACCACCTTCGGCTACGGGCCGCGCTACCTCCACTCGACTGGGCAGCTCCACAAGGGTGGCCCGCCCACCGGGCTCTTCCTCCAGCTCACCCACGACGGCGGAGAGGACGTGGAGGTGCCGGGTGCGGACTACACCTTCGGCCAGCTCAAGGCCGCCCAGGCCGATGGCGACCTGTTGACCTTGCGCGACCACGGCCGGCCCGCGGAGCGGGTCAGGCTCGAGGGCGATCCGGTGCAGGCGCTTCGGCAGCTGACCGAGCGGATCAGGGGGCTGCCGGGCTAGGCCCCACGGGGTCCCTGACTTCCCGTCGGGCATATCGCCGAGATGTCATCCGCCGGGGGCGTCCCTGTCAGTCCCGGAGCCACTCCCCGAGCGGCACCCGGGCACCGAGTGACGAGAAGTCGCCGCTGTCGCGGATCTCCTCTGCCGCCGTCGCCATCGCCGAGATCGCGACCCATGTCAGGGCTCCTCCCACGCTGATCCGGCGCCCGCCGGCGTCGGCGATCTCATCCACGCTCAGGCTCGGGTGGGCAAGCACGTTCAGGGGCTTGGCGGTCGCCTCGCTGACAGCACGAATCTGATCGCCGGTCGCAAGGCCGGGGGCGTACAGCACGTCGGCGCCGGCTCGCTCATAGGCCTGCAGGCGGGCGATCGTGTCGTCCAGGTCCGGCTTCCCCCGGATGTGGTTCTCGGCTCGGGCAGTGAGCGTGAACGGAAAGTGGAGCCCGCGGGCGGTCTCCGAGGCGGCGGCCACCCGCTCGGCAGCATGGTCGGGGTCATAGATCCGGCCCTCGGGATCGTAGTCCTCGATCGAGCCGCCCACGGCCCCGGCCTCGGCGGCCCGGGCAACGGCGCCTGCGGCGTCCTCGGGGGCCGGGCCGTGACCGTTCTCCAGATCGACGGAGACAGGCAGGCTGGTCGCACGGTCGAGGATCCGGACGTGGCCGATTACCTCGTCGAGCGTGGCGTGTCCGTCCGGGCGTCCGAGCGTGAAGGCGAAGCCGGAGCTCGTGCTCGCGAGAGCCTTGAAGCCGAGCGCCGCCAGCACCTTCGCCGAGCCCGCGTCCCAAGGGTTCGGAATGACGAACGCAGGGCCCTCGTGGAGGGACCGGAAGTCGACGGCCTTGCGCGCGATAGAAGTGGCAGGTCCTCCCAAGGCGTCGATCCTAGACGCGGGTGGGGGAGACAAGGAAGAATGGCGACTGCCCAGTCTGCGGAGAGGAGAAACGGATGCAGCTTGGATTCATTGGCCTTGGAAAGATGGGCGGCAACATGGTCCACCGCATCCATCGAGACTCCGACCACGAGTGCGTCGTATTCGACTTCTCGGAGGAGGCGGTCAGTGAGGCCGAGGAGCATGGCGCAACGGCCAGCTCCGGGCTCGAAGACCTTGTCTCCAAGCTCGAACCTCCGCGCGCGATCTGGGTGATGGTGCCCGCGGGTGACCCCACCGAGCAGACCGTCGAGAAGCTCGGCGATCTCCTGGAGGAGGGCGACACGATCATCGACGGCGGCAACACCCGCTGGTCGGACGACAAGCGGCGCGCCGTGGCGCTCCAGCCGAGGGGGATCCACTACGTCGACGTGGGTACGTCCGGCGGCGTCTGGGGGCTCGAGGTGGGGTACTGCATGATGGTCGGCGGACCCGAGGAGGCAGTGGAGCGCATCGCTCCCATCCTGGACGTGCTCGCCCCGCCGGAGACCGAGGAGCACGGGCCGGGATGGGGGCACTTCGGCCCCACCGGGGCAGGGCACTACGTCAAGATGGTCCACAACGGCGTGGAGTACGGGATCATGCAGGCATACGCAGAGGGCTTTTCGATCTTCGATGCCTCCGAGTTCGAGGTCGACAACGCCAAGGTCGCCCACCTCTGGATGCAGGGCTCGGTGGTCCGCTCGTGGCTGTGCGAGCTGGCGGCAAGGGCGTTCGAGCAGGAGGGCAACGACCTGAGCAGGCTCGAGCCCTTCGTAGAGGACTCCGGCGAGGGTCGCTGGACCGTGGAGGACTCGATCGACAAACGCATTCCCACTCCGGTGATCACCACGTCGCTCTACGAGCGGTTCTCGTCCCGGGGCCAGAACGCCTTCGCCGCGAAGGTCAATGCCGCGCTACGGAACCAGTTCGGCGGTCACGCGGTGAAGGCGCACGACGCGGTGGCCCAGGCGCAGCCGCACGCGGAGTAGGCATGGCGACCATCGAGCAACAGGAGAACGTGCTCGTCGAGGGGCTGGAACGGCTCCCCGTCCACCCCACGACCCTCGTCATCTTCGGCGGCACCGGCGACCTGGCCAAGCGGAAGCTTCTGCCCGCCATCTACAACCTCGCCCACGAGGGCGCGCTGCCGGAGCGCTTCAACCTGATCGGGTCCTCGCGCGCGGACATCCCTCACGATGACTACCGCGACATGGCGCGGGACTCGATCAAGCAGTTCTCGCGGCGAGCGCCGAACGAGCAGGTCCTCGAGCGGTTGCTGGAGCGGATGCGCTATGTGCCCGGGACCTTCGACGAAGATGCCGTCTACGAGCGGCTCGGGGAGCACGCCGACGAGTTCGACGGGGAGGCAGGGATCCCGTTCAACCGGGTCTTCTACCTTTCGACCGCGCCCGAGTTCTTCCCGGTCATCGTGGGCAAGCTCGGCGCCCACGATCTCGACCACCGCGAGGACTCAGACGTCCGGGTGGTCATCGAGAAGCCGATCGGCACGAACCTGGCCGAGGCCAAGGAGCTCAACCGCCAGGTGCTGGCCGTGCTGGATGAGTCACAGGTGTTCCGCATTGACCACTACCTGGGCAAGGAGACCGTTCAGAACATGCTGGCGTTCCGCTTCGCCAATGGCATGTTCGAGCCCGTCTGGAGCCGCAACTTCATCGACTACGTCCAGATCACGGCGGCGGAGGACATCGGCATCGGCACTCGTGCCGGCTACTACGACAAGTCGGGCGCGCTCCGCGACCTGGTGCAGAACCACATGCTCCAGCTGCTCACGCTCCTGTGCATGGAGCCTCCGGTCACGTTCTCGGCCGACGACGTCCGCGACGAGAAGGTCAAGGTGCTGCACGCGATTCACCCGCCGCAGCCGGAGGAGGTGCCCGAGATGGCGGTGCGCGCGCAGTACTCGGCGGGCATGGCCGAGGGCAAGCCGGTTCCCGGGTATCTCGAGGAGGAGGGCGTCGCCGAGGACTCGACGACCGAGACATTTGCTGCGCTGCGACTGGAGGTCGACAACTGGCGCTGGGCGGGCGTCCCGATCTACCTCCGCACCGGCAAGCGGCTGGCGCGCAAGGTCACGGAGATCGCGGTGAGCTTGAAGCCCGTGCCG
This sequence comes from Thermoleophilaceae bacterium, assembly GCA_035264265.1. Classification (GTDB taxonomy): domain Bacteria; phylum Actinomycetota; class Thermoleophilia; order Solirubrobacterales; family Thermoleophilaceae; genus DASXBA01. Next base: position 23,738 of record DATFQM010000083.1, on the reverse strand, counting down.
CACCTGGCCTTCGAGCAGGCCGGGTCGGTGGGCGTCCAGCCCAACCAGATAGTGATGGCGATGCAGCCCAACGAGGGCGTGTCGCTCTCCCTGGGCGCGAAGATCCCCGGAACCCGCATGCGGATCCGGCCGGTGAACATGGAGTTCCTCTACGGGACGGCCTTCATGTCCCAGTCACCGGAGGCCTACGAGCGGCTGCTCATGGACGCCATGCGGGGCGACGCGACCCTCTTCACCCGCGACGACGAGGTCGAGGCGCAGTGGAGGATCATCGACCCGATCCTCGAGGCGTGGTCCCGGGACCCGGGACCTCTTCCGCAGTATCCCGCCGGCTCGGGCGGCCCCGAGGAGGCCGACGCCATCATGCGCGAAGGCCATCACTGGCGGGCCATCTGAGCTAGCGATGCCCGACGAGGGAGTCTGGAGCGCGCAGGACACGACGCCGTCGGCGATCGAGGCCGCGCTGCGCGAGCTGCTCAAGGAGCAGCACGCCAAGAGCGAGGCCTACGTCCCGGCGCGCGTGCTCAACATGGTGGCCGTGGTCGACCGGGAATGGCGCGGGGAGATCTACAACCGGCTCGAGGGGGTCGGTCGCTATCACGCGTCCCGGACCATCCTGTGCGCCGTCGAGCCGCGGCGCGAGACGATCGACGCCTGGGTCACGGTGACCGCGACCTCGGATCCGCGGCCGGGCGAGATCGCGCTGACGCACGAGCGGGTCGTGCTTGACATCGGGCCGCACCACGTGCCGGCGCTGGACACGATCGTCGACCCGCTCGTGGTCAGCGACCTGGCCACGTTGTGCTGGGCCCCGCACGGTCACGCCGAGGCCATCGACGCGCTGCTCAAGCTGTCGCAGGTCGTCTTGATCGACTCCGTCAACGAGCCGGATCCCGGCGCCGCCGTGAGCCGCGCGCGGCAGCTGGTGGAGGACGCCTACGTGGTGGACCTGGCCTGGCTGCGCTCGACTCCGTGGCGAGAGCGGATCGCCTCCAGCTTCGACCCCCCCCAGTGGCGCGACGAGCTTGGCCGGCTCAGCTCGCTCACCGTCCGCCACCGTCCCGACTCGGGGATCGCCGGGTTGTTGTTCTTCGGGTGGCTGTGCTCGCGGCTCGGTTGGGAGCCCGGCGCGATGGTGCAACGAAACGGCGAGCTCTTCGGCCGGGCCAGCGCCCGCCGCGGCGACGTGGAGCTGCTGCTCCAGCCGGACGCGCGGCAGAGCGCTCCCGGCCTGTCGGGAATAACCGTCGAGACTGCGTCCGGGATGAGCATTTCGCTCGACCGCGGCCCGGGCGGGCTTTCCGCGCGCAGACGCACCCGCGACGGCAAGGAATCCTCGTGGACGGTCCTCGGCGCGTCCCGCGGGGAGGCCGGGATCCTCGGTGAGGGCATCCGCCAGGCCCTGCTGCGTGATCCCACCTACGGCCCTGCGTTGGGCTGCGCCGAGGCAATGCTGACTTGAGGCCTGAGGTCAAGGTCACCGAGGACCCGGCCGGCGCGGCGGCCGAGCGCCTGGCTGCGGCGGAGGGACACGTGGTCCTCACGGGCGGCTCGACGCCGCGGACCGCGTACGAGCGGGCGGCCGCTCACCGACCCGAGTGGTCCGGAACGGAGATCTGGTTCACGGACGAGCGTTGCGTTCCGCCCGACCACGAGCACTCCAACTACCGGCTGGTGAAGGAGGCGCTGCTCGACCGGATACAGGGGGCCGAGGTGCACCGGATGCGGGGCGAGCTCGGGCCGCACGAGGGGGCCGCGGCGTATGAGCAGGCGCTACGCGAATCCTTCGACGACGACCTCCCGGCCATGGAGCTCATGCTCTTGGGCCTCGGCCCCGACGTGCACATCTGCTCGTTGTTTCCGGGAGACGAAGCGCTTGAAGAGCACGAGCGCCGGGTCGTAGGAGTGGACATGGCCGGAATGGCTCCGCTCGTGCCCCGGATCACGCTTACCCTTCCGGTGGTGAACGCGACGCGCTCGCTCGTGTTTCTCGTGACTGGTGAGGAAAAGGCAGAAGCCGTGTCGCGCGCCTTCAGCGGTCCACCCGACCCGCGCGCCCCCGCCAGCCTCGTCGATCTTGTCGCGGGCTCGCTCGAGCTGATCTGCGACCCGGCGGCGGCATCATGGCTATGAGGGCGCTCGAGAGCCAGACCTACGGCCATAGTCCGTTCCCACCGATCGGCGAGTACGGCTTCCTCTCCGACTGCGAGACCGGGGCGCTCGTTGCACCGAGTGGCAACGTGGAATGGCTCTGCCTGCCGCGCTTCGACTCCCCGAGCGTGTTCGGGTCGCTGCTCGACCGGGATGCGGGAATGTTCCGACTCGGCCCGGCCGATGTGGAGGTCCCGGCGGCGCGCCGCTACCTGCCGGGCACGATGGTCCTCGAGACGAGCTGGGGCACCCGCGGCGGCTGGATCATAGTCCGCGACGTGCTGCTGATCGGCCCCTGGCACCACGAGCACGAACGCTCCGAGACTCACCGCCGCTCGCCGACCGACTACGACGCCGACCACGTGATGCTGCGGCTGATCCGCTGCGTCAACGGCGAGGTCCAGATCCTCCTCGACTGCGAGCCCTCCTTCGAGTACGGGCAGATCGCCGCGAGCTGGGAGTACACGGGGCCCAGCTACCACGAGGCCCGCGCCACGGGGGAGGGCACGGACGTCTTCGTCGACCTTACGACCGACATGCGCGTGGGCTTCGAGGGGCCGCGGGCCACCGGCCGGACGCTGTTGAAGGAGGGCGAGACCATCTTCGTGGCGCTTTCCTGGTCCGAGCACGCGCCGCCCAAGACCTACGAAGACGCCTACGACAGGCTCGTGTGGACGGCGCACCACTGGCAGCATTGGCTCGACCACGGCGAGTTCCCCGACCACCCCTGGCGCACCCATCTCCAGCGGTCCGCGCTCACGCTGAAGGGACTCTCGTATGCGCCCACCGGCGCCCTCGTGGCCGCGGCTACCACGTCGCTCCCCGAGACGCCGGGCGGTAAACGCAACTGGGACTACCGCTACACCTGGATCCGCGACGCCACGTTCATGCTCTGGGGGCTCTACACGCTCGGCTTCGACTGGGAGGCAAACGACTTCTTCTACTTCATCGCGGACGTGGCCGAAGCCGAGGAGGGCCAGCTCCAGATCATGTACGGGATCGACGGCGATGCACAGTTGCCGGAGAGGACCCTCGACCACCTCTCGGGCTACGAAGGCGCAAGGCCGGTACGGACCGGCAACGGCGCCTACAACCAGGACCAGCATGACGTCTGGGGCGCGATCCTCGACTCCTTCTACCTGCACACCCGGTCCCGTGACCATCTGCCGGAACGGATCTGGCCGATCCTGGTGAAGCAGGTGGAGACCGCGCTCGAGAACTGGCGCCACCCGGACCGGGGGATCTGGGAGGTGCGCGGCGAGCCCCGGCACTTCACCTCCTCGAAGCTGATGTGCTGGGTGGCGGCCGACCGCGGCGCGCGGCTCGCCGAGATCCGCGAGGAGCTCGAGTACGCGGCTCGCTGGCAGTCCGCCGCAGACGAGATCAAGGCCGAGATCTGCGCCAAGGCGCTCGACGATCGCGGAGTGTTCACCCAGCACTACGACACGGACGCGCTCGATGCCTCGGTCCTTCTGATGGTGCTGACCCGCTTCCTCCCGCCCGAGGACGAGCGCATCCGCAACACCGTGCTAGCGATCGCCGACGAGCTGACCGACCAGGGCCTCGTGCTCCGCTACCGAGTGGGGGAGACCGACGACGGGCTCAGCGGGGAGGAAGGCACGTTCGCCATCTGCTCCTTCTGGCTGGTCTCCGCGCTGGTCGAGATCGGCGAGCACGGGCGGGCACGCGACCTTTGCGAGAAGATGCTCTCGTATGCCAGCCCGCTCGGGCTCTACGCGGAGGAGATCGACCCGGCGACGGGCCGCCACCTGGGCAACTTCCCCCAGGCCTTCACGCACCTGGCGCTGATCAACGCGGTGATGCATGTGATCCGCGCCGACCAGGGCCTGGAGGCGGGCGCCTTCCCGTTCGAACGGGAGCTCGCCCGCCAGCGCTCGCAGACGTAGGCTGCACGCGCGGACGAAGGCTGCTAGGGATCGGGCGGCGAGGCCTGGGCGCTGCGTGGAGCCAGGATCTTTTGGATCGCCTGGTTGGACTCCTCGTCCGGCGACTCGCCGATCACGGTCGCGGCCCGGTCGAAACCGGCCAGGGCCTCAGCCAGCGGCTCGGCGCGGAGGGTGCCCTCCCCGTAGGGAAGGTGCGACTTCTCGTTGCGGTTGGCGTAGCTGATGTCCGAGAAGTGAATGTGGACCGGGGCGTCCGGCTCGATGGTCGCGTCGGCGGCGCCGAGCGCGGCCTCGAACGGCTCCGCCGCCGTGAAGCCGCCGTCTGTGACCGCGTGGAGGTGAGCGAAGTCGAGGACCGGCCGGACCCAGTCGAGCCGGGCGCAGATCGCAAGCACGTCCTCCAGGCTGCCCAGCTCGTTCACCCGGCCCATGACCTCGACGCCGAACGGCACCGCCCGGTCCTTGCCCTCCAGACGCTCGCGCAGTGCCGCCATCTGATCCACCACGGCGTCGATCGCCTGCTCGCGCTCGCGGCCGAACAGGTAGCCCGGATGGACCACGACGAGCTCGGCGGCGCAGGCCAGCGCGAGCCCCGCCGTGTGGTCGAGCATGCCAACGGCCATGCGGTGCTTCTTGTCTCGCTCGGGACGGCCGACGAAAGCGAACAGCGGTGCGTGCACCGAGAGGACGATGCCGGCGTCTCGCGCGAGCTTCCCGAGCCGTTCGGCGTAGTCCCAGTCCATCCAGAAGCCCCCCTCGAGGTCGACCTCGCAGGCCCGGTAGCCGCTCGTGACGAGCAGCTCGATCGCGCCGTCCGGGCTGTCCCGCGAGGGGATGAAGGAGGGTCCGAAGTGGACGTCGCCCACCGGTGCAGTGTTGCAGCGCCGCCGCTACGGTTCGCTCCGTGATGGAGGAGCAGGAGAAGCCGGAGAAACGGCCCGGCCGCGCAAGCGAGGCTGCCAGGCGGATCAACCGGAGCCCTACGCTGCTCACGGCCGCCAGGCTGGTCCGTGAGGTACTGCCGGGCGACAGCCGCTTCGGGGACCCGCTGTCGACGGCGGGCCGCGCCCAGCCCGAGATGGTCGGAAAGCGGCTGGCGGAGCTGACCGCGGAGCGGCCCGGCTTGTTGCGCGAGGCGGGCCTGACCGCGCTCCAGGTCTGGCAGGCCGTCTCCGAGGTCCAAGGGGGCGATCAGGGCGACACGCAGCTGGCGATCGTCTTCACCGACCTGGTGCGCTTCTCCGACTGGGCGCTCGAGGCCGGGGACGAGGCGGCATTCGAACTGCTACGCGCGGTGGGCGAGGCGATCGAGCCGCCGATCCATACCCACGGGGGCGAGGTGGTCAAGCGGCTCGGCGACGGGATGATGGCCGTCTTCCCCGAGCCTCGGCGGGCACTGGACGCGGTCCGTGAGGCCAGGGAGCGGCTCCACGACGTCACCGCCGACGGCTACCGGCCACGGATACGCGCCGGCATGCACGTCGGCCGGCCGCGCAAGATCGGCGGCGACTACCTCGGCGTGGACGTGAACATCGCGGCGCGCATGGCGGAGGAGGCAGGCGCGGACGAACTCCTCGTCTCGGACCGCGCGCTGGCTCTGCTGGACGACGAGGGGCTCGAGGCGCGCAGGAAACGGCGCTTCTCGGTCAAGGGAGTGCCCAAGGACCTCACCGTCTACTCGGTTTCCCGGTAGGCGCGTCCCCGGCTGGCGGGCGAGTTCCCAACATCTCACTTAGCACCCCCGGCGGGGGAAAGCCAGGACGGTTCGGTCCTGTTTCACGGAAGCGGCCTGCTTTGCCGGGCTCCTGGCCCTACAACTCAGGACGCTTACCCGTGGCTGTCGCCACCTGTGCGGGCGCGGGCGCTATCGGGGCTGCTAGACGATCCGCGAGTCGACCACCATCGCGGCGAACAGCAGCGCGAGGTAGGCGAGCGAGCAGAGGTAGACCCGGAGCGCGGAGCGGCGGTCGGCGCGGCGCAGCAGCACCACGGTGAGCGCGACGAAGACGGAGCCCAGGCCGAGCGCTGCGGCGAGGTAAAGCCCGTCGAACAGCCGCCCGGCGAACGGCAGCACGCTCACCGCCAGGAGCAGCAGCGAGTACAGCAGGATCTGGCGCCGCGTCTCGCCTTCCCCGCGAACGACGGGCAGCATGGGCACCCCGGCCCGCTCGTACTCGTCCTTCATGAGCAGCGACAGCGCCCAGAAGTGCGGCGGTGTCCAGTAGAAGACGATCGCGAACAGGTAGAGGGCGGCGCCGTCCAGGCCTCCGGTGACCGCAGCCCAGGCGACGAGCGGCGGCATCGCCCCGGCGGCGCCGCCGATCACGATGTTCTGCGGCGTGGAGCGCTTGAGCCACAGGGTGTAGACGAGCACGTACCCGAGCAGGCCCCCCATCGCAAGCACGGCGGCCAGCGGGTTGACGGCCAACGCCAGGAGAGCGAAGGACGCGCAGCCGAGGATCACCCCGTACACGATCGCCGCCCGCGCGCTCACCCGGCCGGAGGGCACCGGCCGGCCGCTGGTCCGCTTCATGACGGCGTCGATGTCGCGGTCGAGCGCATGGTTGATCGCCCCGGCCCCGCCGGCGGAGAGCGCGCCGCCCACACAGGTGAGCAGGACGAGACCCACGGAAGGATCACCGGCCACGTACATGGTCGTGACGGTGGTGAAGAGCAACAGCGACTGCACCTTCGGCTTCGTCATCTGGACGTAGTCGGCAACCAGCTGGCGCCGGCTGGCAGTTGCCGTGCGAGTGCCGGCTTCCATTAGGCGGGCACCGCCTCGGCTCGAGCCGGCGCCGCCGCGGGCGCGGGAACGCGGAAGAGCTGAAGGGTGAGTCCGGTCGCCGTGGCCCACAGCAGCGTCCCGGCCGCCAAGTGGGCGATGATCAGCCCTTCGTACTCGTCGAGCCAGACGTTGAGCGCACCGAGCACGAGCTGGACGGCCAGCAGCGCCAGGAGCAGCTTGGCCGACCGGGCTGCTCCCGCGCTCGGGCGGCGGCGGAGCGTGACGGCGACGAGGGCGAGCACGAGCAGCGTCGCCAGGTACATGAACGCGCGGTGCGTGAGGTGAACGTCCACGAGCCGCGCCTTGCCGAACGGCATGAACTCGCCGTTGCAGGTGGGGAACTGCTTGCCACACGCATGATGGGCCCCATCCCCGATCCGGTAATCGGCACGGCCATAGTTCTGCGTCCCGGCCATGTACCCACCGGCGACGATCGTCGCGAACACGGCGACCGTGGCAGCCACGGAGAGAACACGGACGCCCGACCCGACGGCCTGGCGACTGGCGACTGGCGACTGGCGACTCAGCTGCCAAACGTAGACAAGCGTTCCAAGCAACAGCATGGCCAAGCCGAGATGCGCGGCCACGTACCCAGGCGCAAGCCCCTCCTCCACCGTTGCGCCGCCGAGCACGGCCTGGGCGATCACGAGCAGGACTGCGACGCTCGTCGCCCAGACGAGCGGCCGGTGGGCTCGGTAGCGGCGCCATGCCAGCACGACCAGCGCCAGGATGAGAACGGAGACGAGTCCGGCAAGCGCGCGGTGCGAGTACTCGATCATCGAGTTGAGGTCCACGCCCGGCACGACGTCGCCGTTGCAGAAGGGCCAGCCGTGGAAGCCCGAGCCCTTCGGGCCGCAACCGAGTCCCGAGTCGGACACGCGCACGAACCCGCCGACCACGGTCAGGGCGAACGTGGCGACCGCGGTAGCGAGCGCCAGCCGCCGGTAGGCCGCTGATGGGGTCGTCACGTGCCCGAGGCTACTGGCTGCGCCACCGAGCCGGCGGGCCGGTTGGCCCGCTCGACCTCGCGGCGGATGTCCTTCATCGGCTCCACCGACCGCACCCGGGGTACGACGTCGAAGTTGTTCTCGGGCGGGGGCGAGCTGACGAACCACTCCAGCGTGTTGCCGCGCCACGGGTCGTTGCCGGCCCGGCGGCCGGAGCGCAAGCTGACCAGCACGTTGATCACGCTGACCAGCACTCCCACCCCGAGGATGAAGGAGCCGATAGTCGAGACGAGGTTGTACCCGGTGACATGCAGCGCCTCCGGGTAGTCGTAGATACGTCGCGGCATGCCCGAGAGGCCGGCCGAGTGCTGGACCAGGAAGGTCATGTTGAAGCCCACGAACATCGTCCAGAACGACAGCTTCCCGAGGCCCTCCGACATCAGCCTTCCGGACATCTTGGGGAACCAGTAGTAGAGGCCGGCGAAGATCCCGAACACCGAGCCACCGAACAGCACGTAGTGGAGGTGGGCCACCACGAAGTAGGTGTCGTGGAGCTGCCAGTCGACCGGGAAGATCGCGAGCAGGACTCCGGAGATCCCGCCGATCACGAACAGCGCCGGTAGGGCCGTGGCAAACATCATCGCCGTCTTGAAGACGATCTGCCCGCGCCACATCGTCGCGATCCAGTTGAAGATCTTCACTCCGGTGGGGACCGCGATCGTGAACGAAGACAGCATGAAGAACGCGAGTACCACGGTGGCGGTCGGAGTAGCGAACATGTGGTGCGCCCAGACGAGCAAACCGAGGAAGGCGATCGCCACGGTGGCCGCCGCTATCGCCTTGTAACCGAAGATCGGCTTGCGTGAGAACACCGGGATGACCTCCGAGATGATTCCGAAGGCAGGCAGGACCATGATGTAGACCTCGGGGTGCCCGAAGAACCAGAAGAGGTGCTGCCAGAGCAGCGGGTCCCCGCCTCCCGTGGCGTCGAAGAAGTCGGTGCCGAAGTGGCGGTCGGTGAGCAGCATCGTGACCGCCGCCGCCACGGAGGGCAGGGCCGTGATCAGCAGGTAGCTGTAGATCAGGATCGCCCAGACGAACAGCGGCATGCGCCCCCAGCTCATGCCCTTCGCGCGCATGTTGTGGATGGTCGCTACGAAGTTGATCGCGCCGAGCAGGGAGGAGAGGCCGGTCAGGTGGATCAGCAGGATCCAGGCGTCCACGCCGCCGCTAGGCAGGTAGGCATCGTCCGAAAGCGGCGTATACATCGTCCAGCCGGCCTGGGGCGGCTCGAAGAAGACCGCGATGTAGAAGACGATGCCCCCGGACAGCAGCAGCCAGAACGAGAGGGCGTTGATGCGCGGGAAGGCCATGTCCCGCGCGCCGATCATCAGGGGGACCACGTAGTTGCCGAAGCCCGCCAGCACCGGGACAACGAACAGGAAGACCATCGTGGTCCCATGCATCGTCACGAGCCCGTTGTAGGTCGGGGGGTCGACCAGCGTGCCGTTCGGCTGGGCGAGCTGGAGGCGCATGATCAGCGCCTCGACGCCACCGATGATGAAGAACAGGAAGGTGGCGAATAGGTACATGATCCCGATCTTCTTGTGGTCGGTAGTGGTGAGCCACTCGAGCCAGCCGCGAGGCCGGTCGCCGAGGCCGGGCACCACCACCTCCGGACGAGGTGCCGCCCGTTCGCCGGTCAGGGCGCTCGCTTCCATCAGCGCACCGCCCCTCCCTTTTCACGCTGGACGCGTTGTTGCGAGAGGGCCTTCTGAGCGGCCAGGATGTCGGCGCGCTGGCGATTCGCCCACGCCTCGTACTCGTCCGGGGGAACCGCCTTGACGATCGCGCGCATGTCCGCGTGCCCCTCGCCACAGAGCTCCGCGCACTGCCCGCGGTACACCCCCGGCTTCTCGATCTTGAACCAGGTCTGGTTGGTGTGTCCCGGTACCCCGTCGACCTTGCCCCCGAGCTTGGGAATCCACCACGAGTGGATGACGTCGGAGGCGTTGACGTCGAGGGTGACGGTCGTATCGGTTGGGACCACCATCTCGTAGTAGCTGAACAGCGGCTGCTGGCCGGGGTAGTCGTAGCGCCACACGTACTGCTGCCCGTTGACGTGGATGTTGAGTGGCTTGCCGGCCCCCTTCGGGGGATTGGGCTGATCGATGGAGGCGAACTGCGCAGCGTCGGCACGCAGGCCGTTCGCCCCGGACGCGGGTGGGTTCTTGATGCCGTTGAGGTAGAGGAAGGTGACGACGGTCAGCACCACGAGGATGAGCGCCGCGCCCACGGTCCAGCCGAGCTCGAGCGGGGTGTTGCCCCGGATCTGCGCCGGCTCCGGACCGCCGCGCCGCGCCCGGAACCTCACGATGGACCAGATCAACGTCCCCTCGACGATCAGGAAGATCACGATCGCGATGTAGAGCGTGACCTTGTAGAGGGTGTCGATGTCGTTGGCGTTCTGCGAGCCGCCCGATTCGGGCGTGATGGCGTCGCCGAGGGCCGCCGGCGCGGCCACGAGCAAGAGGAGGAGCGCCCCGGCGAGGGCGCTCAGGACAAGGCGTTTCCTGCCGACAGGCAAGGCGCGAGCATCATATCTTCGGTGACGTCCGCGGCCGCCGACGGTTGGAAGGCTAGGAACCCTGGAAGGCCGCCGTCCGCTTCTCGACGAACGCGGCCACGCCCTCCATGAAGTCCTCGCTGCGAGCGAGCGCGTGCTGGAGCTCGGCCTCGAGGTCCAGCTGCCCCTCGAGGTCCGGGTACAGCATCCGGTTGAGCGCCTGCTTCGACGACGCGTACGAGCGGGTCGGGCCCTTGGCGAGGTGCCCCACGAGCGCCTCGGCCTCGCCCAGCAGACGAGCGTCCGGATGGACGTAGTTCACGAGCCCCCACTCGAGGGCCCTCCTGGCGGGGACGCGCTCGCCGAGGAGAGCCATCTGGAACGCGCGGGCTTTGCCGACGGCCGCGGGCACGAACAGCGTGGAGCCGCCATCCGGCATCAAGCCGATGTTCACGAAGGCCAGCCCGAAGAAGGCGGACTCGGCGGCGAGGACCAGGTCGCACGCGAGCGCGAGGGAGCAGCCGATTCCCACCGCCGGACCGTTGACCGCGGCTACGACCGGCTTCTGGAGGAGGCGGATGCCGGCAATGACCGGGTGGTAGATCTCGTGGAGCTGCCCGCGGATGTCGGGCTTGCCGTCGTCCGGGTGCGGCTCGAAGCCCGCCTTGAGGTCCGCGCCAGAGGAGAAGGCGCGGCCGGCCCCCGTGACCAGCAGGCCGCGCACCGAGCCGTCGGAGGCCTCGCCCTCGATCACGGACTTGAGGTCTCGCCCGAACTCCGCCGTCCACGCGTTCAGCGTGTCGGGTCGATTGAGGGTGAGCCTCCCGACGCCGCCGTCCTGCTCCCAGATCACGGTGGCGTAGCTCATGGACTGCGAGCCTATCCTGCCGGACATGCTCCTCGACTCGATCGACTGGCTCGGTCACGCGGGATTCAGGATCAAGGTGGGGCAGGCGGCTGTGTACATCGACCCGTACCGCGTCGACCACGGCCCCCAAGCGGACCTGATCCTGATCACCCACGGGCACTACGACCACTTCTCACCGCGCGACGTGGAGCGTCTCTCGCACGACGGCACCCTGCTCGTCGGGCCGCCGGCCGTGGCGGAGCGCGTGAGCGGGAGGGTGCTGTCAGTCCAGCCGGGACAGGCCCTGGAGGACGAGCTCCCGCGCGGCCTGGGGATCGCAACGATCGCCGCCTACAACACCTCCAAGCGCGACCAGGACGGCAACGTCTTCCACCCGCGCCAGGCCGGCTGGGTCGGTTACGAGCTCAACGTGCGCGGTGAGCGCCTCTACCATTCCGGCGATACCGACGTGATTCCCGAGATGGACAGCGTCACCGGCGTGGACGTGGCGCTGCTCCCGGTGAGCGGCGTCTACGTGATGACCGCCGGCGAGGCAGCGGAGGCAGCTCGGCGGATCCAGCCCGGGGTGGCGGTGCCGATGCACTGGGGCCAGCACATAGGTACGCGCGCGGACGCGGAGCTCTTCGCGCAGCGCGCCCCGGTCGAGGTCCAGATCCCGGAGCTGTCGGCGTGAACGAGGCCGACCGGCGGCGCGAGGCGCTCGGGCGGGTGGCCGACCACGACCCCGAGCTGGCCGCGCGGCTCGTCCTCATGACGCTGCCGGCGGCCGCGGCCGCCATCCCGGCCAAGCTCGCCTACGCGCTGGACGTGGGCGGCGTAGGCGCCTACCGCGTCTCCGTCGCGGACGGGCGCGCCCGCGTCGAACCGGCCACTGACGGTCAGCCCACCGACTTCAGCCTCTCGACCGACGCGCGCTCGCTGGTGGACATGGCGCTCGGAAGGCGAAGCCCGCTGGCGCTCACGCTGCGCCGCCGCCTGCGGATCCGCGGCAGTCGCCGACGAGCGCTGCTCTTGAGGCGGATGTCCGCCGAGCAGCCCGGCCCCGCCGACGTCCTGCGGGCGGGAGGTCGCCTGGACCCGGACCTGCTCTACCGCGCGCTTCCTTACATGATCGAGCCTGAGTGGACGAGGGGCCACCGCTTCACGGTCGCCTACGAGCTCACCGGCGACGGTGGCGGGCGGTGGTTCGTGGAAGTCCGGGACGGCGAGCCCTTGCGAGTCACGCGAGAGGAGCCGGAGCACATGGACGCCGTGGCCCGCCTCTCCTACGAGTCCTACCAGCGCCTCGCCGCAGGCGAGATCACGCCGACCGAGGCGATGCAGAACCGGATCACGGACGTCGAGGGCGAGATGCACCCGGTTACGCTTCTGGGACGCTGGATCGAGCGCTCGCAGGGCCGCGACGACGCCGAGCTCGAGCGCGAGCGCGTTCAGCGTCGGGTGCAGGAGGCGCGCTCGCGGCCCTTTGGCGGCGCCGGCGACGGCCCCGGGCCGGCCGGCCAGGGGGACCCAGGCGTTGCCTCGGCGGCGAGCGACGGCGGCGGGCTACTCGACTACAAGCAGCTCTACGCGCTCTGGGAGCGGCAGAACTGGAAGGCCTCCGAGCTCGATTTCTCGGTCGACCGCGAGCACTGGCTCGCCAGCCCCACGGCGGCGCAGGAGAACACGATCTGGACCCTCGGCTCCTTCTACGTCGGGGAGGAGCGCGTCACCGCGGACCTGGCTCCCTTCCTCATGGCCGCCCCCAGCGGCGAGGTCGAGCTCTTCCTCTCGACACAGCTCGTGGACGAGGCGCGCCACGCCGCCTTCTTCGACCGCTTCGGCGCCGAGGTGATCGCGCTGTCGGCGGAAGACCTGCGCGGCCGCATGAAGGAGGTAGAGGAGCGGCTCAAGGAACCGTGGCACGCCGTCTTCGACGCCGGCCTGCGGGACGTCGCGGGCAGGATCAAGGCGCGCCCCGACGACTTCGACCTGTTCGTCGAGGGCATCACCACCTACCACCTCGTGATCGAGGGCTTCCTGGCCGTAACCGGGCAGGCGATGATCCGCGACTACATGCTCGAGCACGGGCTCTATCCCGGGTTCTGCGAGGGCTTCGGGCTCGTCGAGCGCGACGAGCACAGGCACATTGCCTTCGGCGTGCGCTTCCTGAAGGAGGCGATCGAGCAGGACTCCCGCCACGCGCGCACCGTCGAGCGTACGGTTCTCGAGTTGGCGCCGCGCGCCGCCTACGTCTTCGTGCCCCCGCACGCGAGGGAGGCGCGGGAGTTCGTCAGCTACGGCTACCACTCCTCCGAGGTCTACGGGTACGCCTACCGCGCGCTCAGGCGCCGGATGAGGGTCCTCGGCCTGGAGAGCCCGCCCCCGGAGGAGCTGATGCCCGGCCCGATCGAGCAGGAGCGACAGCCGGCCTGAGGGGTCGCCTCCCCGCCCGGCAGGGCCGGCGAACGAGGGGCCGGTGCCCCTCACCAAGCTATGCTGCGGGCCGTCGTGCGACGCTCGCGCGCCCTACGGACGCTTGCGTGGGGCGCCGTGGCTACCGCGCTGGCCGCGCCTCCGCTGCGCCACCGGCTCCGATTGCGCCCCCTTGTCGTCTCCGCGCTCACATGGCCGGCGCCGGCGGCGCTCGCTTTCGCACTCCCGCGTTCCCGGTTCCGGGACGCGGGTATCTATGCACTCCAGATGTGGGCTTACTTCGCCCACTACGACATGCCCGACGACGACCCCGACGCGCTCCTGCGCCGGCTGAAGGTCGACTACCCGATTGAGGCCGACACGGCGCTCGGCGGTGGCACGACCCCGACGGTGCGGCTCCAGTCGGCGCTCGGCCGCGAGGGCGAGCTCCTGCCGCACGACTACGCGCTGTCGGTCGTGCACTGGAGCTGGTTCGCAGTGCCGCACGGGTCCCTGCTGTACGTCCTCCTGAGGGACCCTCAGAAGTATCCGCGCGGGGCCTGGCTCATGTCCGCTTGCTTCGACCTTGGTTGCGTGGTGTACTGGTTCCTGCCCACCGCGCCGCCTTGGTGGGCCGCGCGAAACGGCAGCATGCCGCCGGTCAGGCGGATCATGGAGGAGGCCGGCGAGCGCTTCTGGGGACGCCTCTGGCGCCCTCTTTACCATGCTCTCGAAGGCAATCCCTTCGCAGCCATGCCCTCACTGCACTTCGGCACATCAGTGATGGCAGCCCGAGTGCTGTCGACGGTCGGCAGGGGGCCGGCGGCCCTCGCATCCGGCTATGCCGTGACGCTCGCGTTCGGGCTGGTCTACCTCGGGGAGCACTACGTCGTCGATCTCCTGGCCGGGGTGGCACTCGCGGAGGGCATCTGGCGAGTGGCGCCGCGGCTCCAGCCGGGGGCGGCCCGATGACCCCCGAGGAGCGGCGCCGCAGCCTGTTGCAGGAAGAGGAACGGATCGACCGGGACCTCGAGGTCGAGCAGGCCGAGGGCGAGGAGCGCGACGAAGACGTCGAGCAGCAGGTCGGCACGTTCCAGGCGTTTCTCCATGACCGCCGCAAGCTGACCACCTGGGCCCTCGTCTTCGTGGGGGCGATCGTGGCCATCTACGTGCTGTTCCCGAAGATCGTCGGCCTCGACGACGCGGTCGCGAAGGTGGACGAGGCCGTCTGGTACTGGATCGTGATCGCCGTGGCGTTCAACGTGGCCGCGTTCGGCGCCTATGTGGCCCTCTTCCGCGGCGTCCTCGGGGGGACGAATGACGACGAGCTTCGGCGTCGCGTCGACGTCAAGGCCTCCTACCAGATAACCATGGCGGGCCTGGCGGCCACCCGGATCTTCTCCGCCGCCGGAGCCGGCGGGGTCGCGCTGACCTATTGGGCGCTGCGCAAGGCCGGCATGTCACGGCGGCGCTCGGCGTGCCGGATGGTCGCGTTCCTGGTGCTCATGTACTCCGTCTACCTCATCGCGCTCGTGCTGTTCGGCATCCTGCTGCGCGTCGGGGTGCTGCCTGGGAACGCACCGCTGGGCGGAACGATCGTGCCGGCGGGGATCGCGGGCGGGTTGATCTGCGTCTTTCTGCTCGTGGCGCTCATTCCGCATGACGTGGAACGCCGAATCTCGCAGTTCGCAGGCGGCTATCGGCGCGCGCGTCACGCTGCGCGCCTGGCCACCGGCCCCGCCACGTTGGCCACCGGCGTCCGGACCGCGATCGCCTACCTGCGAGACCCGGAACGGGGCGCGCTGGCGGTGGGCGGGGCGGTGGGCTTCTGGGCGGCGAACATCGGGGTCTTGTGGGCAGCCTTCGAGGCGTTCGGCGGGAACGTGCCGTTCGCGGTGCTCGTGCAGGGCTTCTTCGTCGGCATGGCCGCCAACCTCGTGCCGTCGCCCGCTGGGGGCGTGGGCTCGGTGGACGCCGGCATGATCGCAGCCTTCGTCATGTTCGACGTGCCCAGCAGCATCGTCTTCCCCGCCGTGCTGACCTACCGCATCGTCGCGTTCTGGCTTCCCATTCCGCCGGGCATCGTGGCGTTCTTCCAGCTTCGCCGGACCGTGTCCGGCTGGGAGCGCGAACGTCGCGAAGTCGCCCGCCACGGGGTCTATACTTCACAAAGTAAAGTAAGAACACCGGAGGCCACGTGGGCGAGAAGAAGCGCGTAGAGAAAGTGACCATCATCGGCAGCGGACCTGCCGGGTACACCGCTGCGCTGTACACCTCCCGCGCGGATCTGGAGCCGCTCGTGGTCGAGGGATTCGCGTGGGGCGGGCTGCTCCAGCAGACGACCGACGTCGAGAATTACCCGGGCTACCCGGAGGGCGTGCTCGGCCCGGAGATGATGAAGCAGTTCCGTGACCAGGCCGAGCGCTTCGGCACCCGCTTCATCACCGACGACGCCACCGCCGTCGAGCTGTCCCGTGATGGCGGGCTCCACAAGGTCATGGTCGGTGACGAGGAGTTCAGGGCCAAGTCCGTCGTCCTGGCGATGGGCGCCGAGCCCAAGAAGCTCGGCGTGCCCGGCGAGGACGAGCTGGCGGCCAAGGGCGTCTCCTACTGCGCGACCTGCGACGCCGCCTTCTTCCGCGGCGCGCAGGCGATGGTCGTGGGCGGCGGCGACACCGCCATGGAGGACGCCATCTTCCTCTCGAAGTTCGCCGACAAGGTCTCGGTCGTGCACCGGCGTCCCGAGTTCCGGGCTTCGGCGATCATGGTCGACAGGGCGCAGGACAGCGAGAACATCGAGTTCGTCACGCCGTATGTGGTCGAGAGCCTCGAGGCGGGGGACGACGGATCGCTCGACAAGGCGGTGCTGAAGAACACCGGAGACGACTCGGAGAAGGAGCTCGAGATCGGTGGCGCCTTCATCGCGATCGGGCATCGGCCGAACTCCGAGCTGGTCCAGGGTCAAGTCGAGCTCGACGAGAACGGCTACGTGCTCGTGAAGAGCGGCTCGACCCACACGGACGTCCCCGGCGTGTTCGCAGCCGGCGATCTGGTCGACCACACCTACCGGCAGGCGGTCACCGCGGCCGGAATGGGCTGTATGGCCGCGCTCGACGCGGAGGGGTACCTGCGCGACAGGCCGCCGGATCCGGAGACGCACTGGACGGCGAAGGCAGAGCTGGAGCCGGCCGCGAAGACCGTCTAGGGCCAGCCGACGACCAGGTTCAACAGATTGCCGCGGGACGAATTTCCGGTGCGCGACAGCCGCTAGGCTCGGCCCGCCATGGCCGAGCGGTGGACCAACTGGGCCGGCGATCAGGTCTGCGCGCCTCTGCGGATCGCGCGGCCCGCGAGCGAGGAAGAGCTCGCCGAGGTCGTGCGAAGGGCGGAGCGGGTTCGCGTCGCCGGTAGCGGGCACTCGTTCACGGACGTCGCCTGCACGGACGGCGTCCTGGTCGACCTCTCGCGGCTGGACCGGGTGCTCGATCAGGACGGGGAGCTCGTGACCGTCCAGGCGGGCATATCGCTGCACCATCTCGGCAAGCAGCTGGCGGCACGCGCCCTGGCGATGGAGAACCAGGGCGACATCGACAGGCAGACCTTGGCCGGCGCCCTCGCCACGGCCACCCACGGCACAGGCGCCCACTTCGGAAACCTGTCGTCGCGCGTCACCGCCGTCAGGCTCGTCACTGCCTCGGGCGAGACCGTGGACGTGGACGGGGGCGACGAGCTTCTCGCGGCCCGCGTGTCTCTGGGCTGCCTGGGGGCGATCTCCGCGGTCACGCTCCGCTGCGTGCCCGGCTTCACCCTCCGGCGGCTGGACGAGCCCCGGCCGCTGGCCGACACGCTGGACCGCTTCGACGAGCTGGCCGACTCGAATGACCACTTCGAGTTCTTCGCGTTTCCCTACTCCGACCTCGCCATCGTCCGGCGGTCGGAGCGGGGCGACTTCCCCCCTGAGCCACCCGGGCGCGCGGAACGGCTGCTGCAGGACCAAGTGCTCGAGAACGTGGTTCCCGACCTGGTGTTCCGCGTCGGGCGTCGCTTCCCCGCCCTCATTCCCTGGCTGGGGCGCAACATCGCCCGGCTCGTCCGGGGCTCGACCCGCACCGACCTGAGCCACCGGGTCTACGCGAGCCGACGCGACATCAGGTTCACGGAGATGGAGTACGCCGTGCCGCGCGAACACGGGGTGGAGGCCGCCCGCCGGGTGCTGGCGCTCGTCAAGCGTCGCAGCCTGCGGGTGGGATTCCCGATCGAGGTCAGGTTGGTGGCCGGTGACGACGCGCTGCTGTCGACAGCCCACGGCCGCGACACGGTCTATGTCGCGGTCCACCAGTACCGGGGGATGGAGTTCGAGAGCTACTTCCGGGCTGTCGAGCGAATCATGGATGACTACGGTGGCCGCCCGCACTGGGGCAAGCGCCACTATCAACTGGCTGCCACGCTGCAGCCGCGCTACCCGGCATGGGAGCGCTTCCAGGCGGTCCGCGCCCGGCTGGACCCCGAGGGCAAGTTCGGGAACGACTACTGCGAGCGCGTCCTGGGTCCGGTTCGGGCCGCCGTGCCCGCCTAGCGGCAGCGTCTCAGGCGGCGGTCCAGCGTCACGACCCGACTGTCGAGGGTCGTCGCCCGCGCCCTCAGGCGAAACCGCCGGCCCTGCCGGACCCGGCGGATCCGGATCCGCTTGACGAACGGCGGCTTCCGGTCGCGGGCCGCGCGCCGGCTGCGGACGATGAAGTCCACCTGTGCGACCGTGCGCCGATCGCTTCCGACGATGCGGGCGCGCACGGCCCGGCGAGCGCAGCGGCGCCTCGGGCGGGTCGCGAGGCGCAGGCGTGGATGCCGCCGGCAACCCCGGCCACGGCAGACCTTGAGCGCTGCTAGCCGGCCTGCGAGCGCAGCTCGAATCGAAGCGTAGGCCGGGTCGGCGTGGCGGCGCTGGAGCTGGAAAAGGTCACTCCGCAGGCCGTAGAGCTCCTGCTCGCCGTTCGATTATTCGACGTAGACATAGCGATAGGTGCGCAGCGCACTGAAGCCGCCGTTCACCCCGGCGTTCCCCTCGATCAGCAGGTCGCGGCCCCACTCGCGCCCGGAGTCGCGCAGCAGCGGGAAGAGCGAGCGGCCATCCTCTAGGCGTCCCGGCCGGGCATTTGCAGCATCGCGGATCGTTGGCGCCAGGTCGGCGTTGGTGACGAGCTGGCGCCGGTGGGCGCCGCGGCGCACCCCCGGGCCGCGCAGTACCAGTGGGACCCTGATCGATGGCTCGTAGACGAGCACCTTCCCGTTGCGCACCCGGTGCTCACCGTGGAATAAGCCGTTGTCCGAGGTGAACATGTCAGCGTGTCATCCAACCCGTGCGGCGCAGCCCCTGCACGATCGCCGCGACCGCCTTGTCGACCGCGAGCAGAAGCTGGGCAAGGACGCAGCGAGGCGCAACAGCAGGCTCGCTACCTCGCCGACCGAGGGCACAGCCCAGCGGAGATCCGCCGCCACCAGACGTGCGCGGGGGTCTGAGGCAGCCTCCTAGACGAAGCAGCGGCCTTCGCCGCGGTAGGTCGGGATCTCGTTCACGACCTCCCCGCCCTCGACGAGAAGGAGCCTGTCGAAGCGCTCACAGAGCTCGCCGGCCTTGGCGTGCCGCAGGTAGACCTTGTCCCCGAGCTTCAGCCCAGCGGCGGCCGCGCCGAGCACCGGCGTCTGCACTTCGCCGGCGCCCTCCAGCGGATCGAAGCGGAGGCCCGAGGGGAGCCACGGCTCGGGCAGCCGGTCCTTGCCCGCGGGGCCGGAGGCGAGATAGCCGCCGCCGAGCAGGGTCGCCACCCGCGTCGCGGGCTTGCGCACCACGGGCAGCGCGAAGGCGGCGGCGGGGGTGAGGGTGAAGTCCGCGTAGCGATCGAACAGTGTGGGCGCGTAGAAGCCGGAGCCCGCCGCCAACTCGGTCACAGCCTCCTCCTGGGCCGTGGTGTGCAGGCTGCCGGTACCCCCACCGTTCACGAGCTGGAGCGAGGTCGCCTCTCGGACGGCCGCCACGATAGCGGCGCGGCGTTCCGCGATCTCCCGCGCCGAGCGGCGCTTGATCAGGCGGATCGCAGGGCCCTGAAGGCGCTTGCCGAGCGGCGGATCGCCCACGCCGGCGATGTGCGACTCGTAGCCCATGATGCCGGCCAGCTCCAGGCTGGGCCGCCCGTGGACGTGGTCCGCCAGCGCCGCCGCCTGCTGGGGCGTGCGGATGGGCGACCGCTTGGCGCCGATCTTGATCCTTCCCCCGGCGATCCAGTAGCCGAGGTCGATCTCGATACAGACCCGGATCGGGCGGTGCCCGGCGCCGGCGGCGGCGTCGATGAAGTCGAGATGGGCGGTCGAGTCGACCATCACGATCGGGGGCCGGTCGGACTCCAGTCGACCCAGCTCGGCGAGGGCGCCGCGGTCGGCCGTGGGGTAGGCACACATCAGGTCCTCGAAGCCCTGTGAGTGAAGCCACAGCGACTCGGCGAGGGTGAAGGTGAGCAGACCGGCGAAGCGCTCGTCGCGGTCGAGGATCGCCCGCAGGAGCGGCCGGCAGCGCACCGACTTGCTCGCCACCCGAATGGGCTTGCCGGCTGCGCGGCCGAGCATCTCACGGGCGTTCGACCACATGGCGTCGAGATCCACAAACGCGAACGGCGCGTCCAGGCCCTCGAACGCCGCCTGGTACTGCTCCCAGCTGCGACCTGCCACGGCCGGGCATTATCGCCCTGTGGGTCGCCTCCCACCGACCGGGCTCGTGCTCGCCGCGGTCGCGTCGGTTCAATTCGGCGCGGCGCTGGCGAAGACCCTGTTCGACGACCTCGGCCCCGGCGGCACCGTGTTTCTGCGGGTGCTGTTCGCCGCGCTGCTGCTGCTCGTCTTGTGGCGGCCGCGCGTCGGGGGGCGACCGCGCCGCGACCTCGCCCTGGCCGCGGCCTTCGGCGTCTCGCTCGCCGGGATGAACTTGTCCTTCTACGGCGCCCTCGACCGCATCCCGCTGGGGGTTGCGGTGACCTTCGAGTTCGTCGGCCCGCTCGGGGTCGCGGTGGTCGGCTCGCGCCGGGCGCTCGACCTCCTCTGGGTGGTGCTCGCGGCCGCGGGGATCCTGCTGCTGTCCGACTTCGGCGACTTCGCGGGTCTGGATTCCGGCGGGGTCGGCCTGGCCCTGCTCGCGGGCGGCTTCTGGGCCGCGTACATCCTGCTCAGCGCCCGGATCGGGCGGGTCTTCTCCGGCGGAAGCGGCCTGGCGCTGGCGATGGTCGTGGCGAGTGTCCTGCTCGTGCCAGTGGGCGTCGCCGACGGTGGCGACGCCCTCCTCCAGCCCGGCCTCCTCGCGCTCGGCGCTGCGGTGGCGATGCTCTCTTCGGCGGTGCCGTACTCGCTCGAGCTCGAGGCGCTGCGACGCCTGCCCGAGCCGGTCTTCGGCGTGCTGATGAGCCTCGAGCCGGCAGTGGCGGCGCTCGCCGGCTTCGTCGTGCTGGGACAGGACCTGCGCGCCCGCGAGCTCGTGGCGATCCTGCTGGTAGTCGCGGCCAGCGCCGGCGCGGCGCGGGGGGCGCCGGCGGCTCCGCGGGACGCCTAGCGCAGGTAGGCGTGCCGCGGGACGCCTAGCGCGGATAGGGCGGGCGCGGGGACGCCTAGCGCAGATAGATCGGGTTGGAGAGGAGCCAGGTCCGCTCCGCGCCATGCGCATCCCGGTAGGCCTCGACGCGGTAAACGCCTGGCTCATCGACCCGCTGCTCCGGGCCGTTGCCGATCTCGCGACCGTCCCGGAGAAGCCGCAGCCGCGCGGCGGAGGGCAGCTTCACCCGCAGCGTCCACTCGCCTGCCGGCGCCTCCTCTCCCATTTCGACCCGGCCGCCGGGTGCCTCGGCCCAGAAGCGGAAGCCCTTCGCCGCGGCCAGCGAGTCGACCGCGATGTAGCAGCGGCCAGCGCGCAGCGCCGCGTAGACCAGCTCGCGGTCGTGCTCGACGTCGCCGCTCAGCGGCTCCTCTGCCAGCACGTGGGTCCGGATGAAGCGAAACGAGCGCCTGTAACTCATCAGGCGGAGCGGGACGAACGGGCCGATGCGCTTGCCGAACTGGTGCGCGTCGAGACCGCCGAGCGCGACCGTGGGCCGCTCGCGGCAAAGCTTCTCCCAACCGCGCATGTTCCGGTCGGGAGGGTGCCGCAGCACGTGACCCGGCCGCGCGAGGAAGCGGATCACCTCGCGGATCCCGCGCAGGCTCTCGCCCGTGTCCGTGGCGAAGCTCCACAGCTCCACACCGTGCAGGGCGGCACAGGAGAGATCGTCGAAGGGCATTCCCCGGACGCGCTTGAAGCGCTCCGAGCCCCTGGACCACGGATGGGCCGCGAAGCCGAAGCCGCCGCCGTCCCGCACGGCCTCGCAGATGTCGGCCGGCGAGCGGCCTCGACGGCGGACGTGCTCGTCGAGCCCGAAGGCCAGGTAGTGGTTGCCGCCTCTCGGCGAGACCTCCTCGCCCACCAGCAGCAGTACCGGCCCGTACCAGCCCTCCTCGCCGCGCCGCTTGGCCTCGAGCGTGTCGTGGTCTGTGAGCAGCACGACGTCCACTCCGCTCCGTCGTGCCGCGCGCGCGATTTCAGGCACCGTGCCGGTTCCATCCGAGTAGATCGAATGGAGGTGCACGACGCAGGCGAGGTCATGCATCGGCCGAGTACGCTAATCGGTCGGACCGCAAGCCCAGGAGGAGAGATGGCCGTCATCGAGAGCCCCGAGACGATCGGGATCAAGCCGTTCCATGAGTTCGACGATGCGAACGCCACCTGGCCGCGCGGCGACCGGCACGTGGCCATCCGGGCGGCCGCTGACGACTTCCGCCGGCGCTTCAAGGATCAGGGCCAGGTCACGGGAGTCCGGACGGTCGACCTGGTGTCGGCGGGGTATCCGACGCGCTATGCCTTCGGCGGCGCCGCAAAGGGCCTCAACCCCTTCATCAACATCACCAACCGGCTCGTGGTCGTGCAGTTCCACGACTTCGAGGGTGAGCTGAAGACGCTTGTCTGGGAGCCGACGGTTCCCGAGGGGTCGGCTCAGGCTCCCTTCTACGCGCAGCTCATCGAACGCTACGGGGAGTGGCTCTCGAATAACGTGCTCGCCAAGGAGCACAACACGGTCGAGCAGGCGCTCGCCGCCTGCGGGCTGACCCCGGCCGACGTCGACTACGTCAGCTTCGACCACCTGCACGTCCAGGACCTCCGCATCCTGATGGGCACCGACCAGCCCGTGGAGGGCGAGCGCGAGCCGCTCAAGCCGTTCTTCCCGAACGCGAAGTTCCTCTACCAGCGCAAGGAGGTGGACACGCTGCGGTCGCCGCATCCCATGCAGTGGGCCTGGTACGTGCCGGGCGCGATGGACCACGTGATCGAGGACAACCTCGTGCTCCTCGACGGCGACGTCGAGCTGGGGATCGGCGCGGCGTTCATGTCGACCCCCGGGCACACCGACGGCAACCAGTCGCTCGTGATCAACACGCCGGACGGAGTGTGGGTCTCATCCGAGAACGGCGTCTGCGCCGACAACTGGCACCCATACCTCTCGAAGATCCCCGGCGTCAAGCGGGAGGCCGAGTTCATGGGCCGCGAGGTGATCCTCAACTCCAACACGCTCGAGGACTCGATCGACCAGTACGACTCGATGGTCAAGGAGAAGGCCGTCGCCGACCCGGGCCGCGCCGATCCGCGCTGGATGAACGTCTTTCCCTCCTCCGAGATGCCCGCTTGGCGTCGGCAATGGCCGGTAGTGCCGACCTTCCAGTACGGCGGCATCAACTACGGCACGCTGACCTAGCGCGGATGCCCGTGCATCGAATCGTGCATCGAATACAGCGCATCGACCTCGGAAAGCGCCACGAGATCGGCGTGGCCGTAGACGCGCAGTAGGCCGTCCACCGCATCCTCTGACCAGCCCATCTGAGCGGCTATGGCCCGCTTGCTCAGGCCGAGCTTGTAGAGCAGGTGCACGCCGTAGTGCTTGGTCGCCAGGTAGAAGTCGAAGTCGAGTCCGGCCCGCGCCTTCACAAGCGCCCAGTACTGGCTCACGCTCGCAGCCGCAAGCTGCTTGCCGCGCATCGAGACGAAGACCAGTTC
>DATFQM010000082.1:0-22148 GCA_035264265.1 Thermoleophilaceae bacterium | reverse complement strand
CGGCCTCTACCTGTTTGTGGGGATCCTCTTCCTCATGCTGATCGTGCGAATCGTCGCCCGCGGGCCCGAGGACGTCGAGCTGCCGACGACGTCCACCCAGGCGGCGGCCGGCAGGGAGGCCTGAGTGGAGAGCGCCTGGTTCTGCTTCCTCGCCGTGATGGTGACGATGTACGTCGTCCTCGACGGGTTCGACCTCGGCGTCGGCTCCCTGCATTTCACGCTCGGCAAGACCGAGGAGCAGCGCGAGGAGGCCACAGCCGCCATCGGACCGGTGTGGAACGGCAACGAGGTCTGGCTGCTGGCCAGCGGCGGGGTGCTCTTCATGGCCTTCCCCAAGGCCTACGCCGGCGCCTTCAGCGGCCTCTACTTCGGGCTGATCATCGTGCTGTGGGTGTTGGTGGGAAGGGGCCTCAGCCTCGAGCTGCGGCATCAGATCGACAACCCTCTCTGGCGTGGCGCCTGCGACGCGGTCTTCTTCCTCTCCTCCGCCGCGTTGGCACTTGTGTTCGGAGTCGCGCTCGGCAACGTCGTCCGCGGGGTGCCGCTCGGCTCGGACGGCTACTTCTCCCTGCCGCTCTTCAACATCCTCAACTTGTATGCGCTGCTCGTGGGCGTCTTCGGCCTGGTGGTGCTGGCCGCGCAGGGCGCGAGCTTCCTCGCCTTCCGCGGCACCGGCGAGCTCGCGGAGCGCGCGCGGCTTTGGGCCCGGCGCCTGTGGATCGCCGAGGCCGTCCTCCTCGTGGCAACGATCGGCCCGACCTACGCGGTTCGGGACGAGATGCTCACCAACCTGGTGGACCACCCGTGGCGCCTCGTCTTCCCGGCGCTGGCCGTGGGCGCCCTGGTCGCCATGTTCGCCTTCCAGCGGGCCCAGGAGTGGGCTCGCGGATTCTTGGCGTCCTGCCTCTTCATCGTCGGCCTGCTCACCACGATGGCCGCCGGCCTCTATCCCAATCTGCTTCCCGCACGCGAGGGCAACCCCCACAGCCTGACCGTCGACAATGCCGCCGCCGGTTCCCAGACGCTCAAGGCGGCGCTCGTCTGGTGGCCGCTGGGGATGCTCCTCGCGGGCGTCTACTTCGTCTACGCCTAGCGGATGTTCTTCCGCGCGGGACCGAAGCCGCAGCTCGGCACGGAGTAGCGGCCGCGGGGGATAGCGTCCTGGGTTGTGGGGCCGGGAGCCCCTTCAAGCAGGCCGGGCCCAACCGGGCCGAACCGTCCTGTCAGCTCGGCACGGAGGAGCGGCCGCCGCTGCCAACGGTCCCTCGAAACGGAGGTGTCGGAGCGGAACTAGGATGCCCCGGCACCCGAGCGGTGTGCGAGTGAAGCGGCCTCGGTCAGCATCCCGTCGAGCAGCGGGTCGAGATCGCCCACGATCGCCGGCTCCGCACAGAGGCCGACGTGAAGCTCGTCAGCCATCGAGATGACAGCCACCCGCAGCCCATGCCGCTGGTCGATGTCCGCAATCGAGTGGAGGGCGTGCACGGGCGCGCCCAGCACGGACGGCCTCTCAGCCGGGCCGACCACATTCGAGATGTTGAGCGCGAACGCCCGAGGGTGGACCGTGAGCCGATCGAGCAGGTGCCGCAGCGGCGGGGCCAAGCGAGCGACGTCTCGCAGCAGTGTGTCGAGCACCAGCGCGTCGCCCGCCCTTTTGCGCAGCGCGGTCTCCTCCTTGATGCGGCGCAGCCGCTCGACGGGGTCCGGCTCCGCCAGCGGCAGCGCCACGCAGAAGAAGGAGTCGCGGTTGGCCACCTCGGGGCTCTCAGCGCGGTGGTGGAGGCTCACCGGGATCTTCACTTGCAAGCTCGCGAGCGGGTCGCCGCGGGTCTCCGCCCAAATCCGCAGCCCGCCGGCAACAAGCGCCAGGACGACGTCGTTCACGGTAGCCCCGGGCACGAGCGTCTTCGCGGTGCGCCTGAGGGCGCCGAGCGGTATCGAAGCGAACGCCACCGCCCGGCGGGCGCCCACGACGCCGCTCAATGGCGCGGGACCCCGGGTCCTGTGGAGCTCCCGTCTGAGGGCGCCTGGCAGGCGTCCCGGCCGGCGGGCGCTGAGCGCCTCGCCGAGGTCCGCGAGCGGCCCTACGTGGTCGGCGTCCTCTTTCGCGTGCGCGGCGCCGTTGGGCGCATCCCAGAGCACCTCATCGGCAAGACGCATGGCGATTGCCCCATCAGCCATGCTGTGGTGAAGCCTCCAGACGAGGGCGACGCCCCCGGCTTCGAGAGGATCGAGAAGGTCCATCGTCCAGAGCGGACGCGAGCGATCGAGCCGCTCCTCCATCATGCGCACGCAGAACCGCCGGAGGTCGTCCTCTGACACGGGCCCTGAGACGGCGACGCGGCGCACGTGTTCGCGCACGTCGAAGGTCGGATCGTCGACCCAGACGGCACGGCGCTTGGAGCGCATCTGCAGCCTGCGACGGAGCCGGGGCGAGCGTTCGAGTCGCGCCGCGATGCGTGCGCGCAGGCGCTCCACGTCCGGCCTCCGCTCCCCCCGCGGCGGGTCGAGAATCGCGACCTTCAGGGTATGGCCAGCCACGGTCCCGGATTCCATCCGAAGCATCGCGAGGTCCTCGGGTCTAAGCGGCTCGGGCGCCGCGGGCGGTGCCTCACGCGGGGCCACGTGCCGACGGTATCGCCTTCGGGCTCGCTGCTGCCGGACCGCGCTGTGGCGGCTGGGGGCCATCAGCGCGGTTCCGCACGGGGGTTGCCCGCGAACATCCTGGGCACGATGATCCAGGGTGGTCCCACGACGTGGAGCACGGAGGAGGTACGAGCGATGGCAACAGAGGCAACCAAGGCGACGGGCAGGACGGTCGCCCGGGCGGCGGCACGCGCGGCGGAACGCTACCCGGATCGGGTCGCGATGCGACACCGGCAGGACGGCGAGTGGCGTGAGCGGACGTTTGCCGAGGTCGGCGAGCTCGCGGACGAGCTCGCACTCGGGCTCGTGGCACTTGGGCTCGAGCCCGCCGATCGAGTGTGCATTCTGGCGAACACCCGTCCGGAGTGGACTTTCGCGAGCCTCGCGATCTCACGGGCCGGCGGAGTGGTCGTACCGATCTACCCCACCAACTCGCCCGAGGAGTGCGAGTGGGTGGCCGGCAACGCCGAGGCCCGCATGGTGATCTGCGAGGACGCCGAGCAGGCCGCCAAGATCAGGCAGGTGCGCGACGGCCTCAAGCGCCTCGAGCAGCTGATCCTGATCGAGCGGGAGAGCGGTGATGATGCGATGACGCTCGAGGATCTGCGCGAACGGGGCCGCGGCTCGGACCGCTCCGAGCTCGACCGGCGCTGCGACGAGGTCTCCCCGGGCGACCCGTACACCATCATCTACACGTCGGGGACGACCGGCCCGCCCAAGGGCGTGGTGCTGACCCACGCCAACTGCGCCTCGGTCGGCGTGATGGTCGAGGAGATCGGGTTCGTCACCGAGGAGGACGTGAGCTACCTCTATCTGCCGCTCGCGCACGCCTTCGCCCTTACGGTCCAGCTCGCCACGTTCGACGTAGGGAGCTCCATCATCTACTTCGGGGGAAATCCGAAGCAGATCGTCGGCGAGCTGCAGGAGAATAAGCCGACCTACTTCCCGTCGGTACCCCGCATCTTCGAGAAGATCTACGCGCAAGCGACCGCCGCAGCCGGGGACGAGCGGCAGCTTCGTCAGGCGGTCGAGGTGGGAGTCCAGGTCCGGCGGCTGGAGCAGCGCGGCGAAGAGGTGCCCGCGGCCCTGCGGGCGCCCTTCGAAGAGGCGGAGAAGGCGCTCTACGGACACGTCCGGACGCTGTTCGGCGGCAAGGTGCGGCAGGCCGTCTCGGGCGCGGCGCCGATCTCGGCGGAGATCCTCGAGTTCTTCTATGCATGCGGTATCCCGGTGCTCGAGGGTTGGGGAATGACCGAGACGACTGGCGTCGGCTGCGTGAACACCCTCGAACACCTCCGCTTCGGCACCGTCGGCCGCCCCATGCCCGGCGTTGAGCTGAAGGTCGACGAGGACGGCGAGATCCTTATGAAGGGCCCGAACGTCTTCCGCGAGTACTGGCGAAACCCGGAGGCCACCCGCGAGACGCTCACCGAGGACGGCTGGCTTCGCACCGGCGATCTCGGCCCGCTCGACGAGGACGGCTTCCTCTCGATAACCGGCCGCAAGAAGGACATCATCATCACCGCCGGCGGCAAGAACCTCACTCCGTCCAACCTCGAGAACGACCTGAAGCAATCGCGCTGGATCTCGCAGGCGGTCATGTACGGCGACCGCCGCCCCTACCCGGTGGCGCTGATCACGCTGGACCCGGAGGAGATCGCTCCGTGGGCGAAGGAGCACGGCATGCCGGAGGACGTGCGGTCGCTGGTCCGGCGGGACGAGGTCCGCGAGCTGATTCAGCGAGATCTCGACCGCGCCAACGCGAAGTACGCCAAGGTCGAGCAGATCAAGAAGTTCGCGCTGCTCGACCACGACCTCTCGCAGGAGGAGGGCGAGCTCACCCCCACGCTCAAGCTCAAGCGCAACGTCGTCAACGAGCGCTATGCGGACCTGTTCGAAGGGATGTACGGGTAAGGCTCGCGCGTCTTGAAGAAGGGCAATCGCCCGGTTGAGCGGGTCGCGCAGACTCAGCGACCTCAGGCGCGGCGTCCGGCGGCGAGCAGCGTCACTCCCGGGAGCTCCAGCCCGTTAGGCGTCTCGTAGGCCCTGATCGCGTCCCGCGCGCGGGCGCAAAGGGCCTGCAGCGCCGCTCCCTCGACCCCGACATCGAGGCGCTCTGGAGCCGGATCGGAACCGAGTACCGCGCCAACCAGCGCGTGATCGCCGAGAGCTTGAACGACAAGGGTGTGCTCAGGCCGGCCTCGATGTGGAGCAGGCCACCGACATCCTCTGGACACTCAACCACCCCAACCTCTGGCAGCTGCTTGTCACCGAGCGCGGCTGAACGCCCGAGCAGTACGAACAGTGGTCCGCGGACCTCGCCTGCTCGCAGTTCCTGAAGTCCCCCGCCCGCCGCGCTCGATGGGTGACGCGTGCGGATAAACGGCCCCTCCTTCAGGTAGCACCCTGGACCCGCGCCCCAGCGTGAGCTAGGTTCGGCGGGAAAGCGTTCCAGGAGGTCGCGATGGCAGAAGCCGCACTCTTCATCGGATGGGGTGCACCCGTGCGAGGCCGGGAGGCCAAAGGACTCGAGGTCTTCAACGAGAGCGTCGAGTACTGGGGCCGCCTGCAGCAAGAGGGCCGAATCGAGAGCTTCGAGGTGGTACTCCTGTACCCGCACGGCGGCGACCTCGGGGGCTTCGCCCTGTTACGGGGCAGCCATGACCAACTGAACCAGGTCGGCGGCGACGATGAGTTCCTCCGCATGACAACGAGAGCGGGGCTGATCGTCGAGAGCCTCGGGGTGGTGCGAGCCATTCTCGGCGATGGGCTGGGCCCGCAGATCCAGCTTTACCAGCAGTCCATCGGCGAATTGACCTAGCGCCTGGCCCTCCGCAACGGGCTTAGCCCACGAGCGAGCGGCCCGCCGAGCCGAGTTGCCGGCATGCCTCGGCGACCCGCGCGGCCATCGCCTGCTCGGCCTCGCGCCCCCACGAGCGCGGGTCGTAGGCGCGCTTGCCCCCCTCGATGCTGAGCACGCTCTCTCGGTTGGCGAGCACGTGGTCGGCGATCGCCCGCGTGAACGCGTACTGCGCGTCCGTGTCGAGGTTGAGCTTGACGACACCTTCCTGAACGGCCTCCCGGATCTGCACCTGACTCGAGCCACTGCTTCCGTGGAAGACGTACTGGAAGCGCGCGCCGGGGTGGCGGCGGGCGAGAGCCTCCTGCCCCTCGCCGAGGATCTCCGGACGTAGCCGAACGTGACCGGGGGCGTAGACGCCGTGCACGTTCCCGAAGGTGGCGGCGACGAGGTACCGTCCCCGCTCGCCTGTGCCGAGCGCCTCCGCAACCCTCAGCAGGTCCTCGGGCGTCGTGTAAAGCCGGTCCTGGCTTGCGCCCTGCCCGCTGACGCCGTCCTCCTCGCCACCGACGACGCCGCACTCCACCTCGAGCACGACGTCCGCCCGTGCGCAGCGACCGAGGAGGTCGCGTGAGATCCGGAGGTTCTCCTCGAGCGGCAGCGTCGAGCCGTCGAACATGTGGGAGTTGAAGAGCGGCTGCTCGCCGCGCCCCCGGCGTGCCACCGACTCCTCGAGCAGCGGCTGGAGGAAGCCGTCGAGGTGGTCGGGCGGACAGTGGTCTGTATGGAGGGCAGCCAGCACCGGGTGGCTTCCCGCGACCTCTCTGGTGAAGGCGACCAGCGCCCGCGCACCCGCCGCCTCGTCGCCGGCCGAGAGGTACGAGGCCCCGCCGGTGGTGATCTGGAGTATCCCGTCCGCTCCGGCCTCGGCGAAGCCGCGCAGGGCAGCGTTCACGGTCTGCGACGAGGTGACGTTGACGGCCGCGTATGCGTAGCCCTGCTCGGAGGCCGCGTCGAGCATGGCCAGGTACTGCTCGGGAGTGGCGACCGGCATGGGGTCAAGTACTACCAGCCGAATCCGGGAGCGAGAAGCGCCGGAGCTCGTGCGCCGCCGTCGGCGCGCCGCGACGACGCTGCACGGGCCAGGCTGCTCCGGCCAGTCAGGTCGTGTAGTCGAGCCACTCCTCGAACGTCGGGCCGGCGAGCGTGGCGTCCGGGCCGGGCAGCAGGCCATCCGACTCATAGAGCTCGCGGTCCGGGTCGGTCGGATCACTCACGCCCTCGATCCTCACCGGGTCACCGCGCCGGGCCGCGAGCAGCTTCGCCATGTCGACGAGGTTTTCCTCCCGCGGACCGGCGATCTCCGGGATCGCTGTCCCGGAGGATCCCGGTGCGGGCGCCGATTCGGCCCCGGTGGCCAGGTCGGCGAGCGCCTCGGCCACGGTCCTGGCGGCGACCAGCTGCGTGCGCATCTTGGGCACGTAGCTCAACCCGTCCTGCCTACCCCAGTCCACGAGCTGCGGGACGAACTCGTGGAACTGCGCCGCGCGCAGCACAGCTACCGGGATCGAGCCCGACAGCATGGCCTGCTCGTGGGCGACCTTCGCCGCGTTATAGCCCGCGGCGAACCGGTCGCACCCGATGATCGACAGCACGAGCATCCGCTGCACGCCGGCCCGCTCACCGACCTCCTGCAGGTTCCGGGCCGCAGCGGTGAAGAACTCTGTGGCGGCCTTCTGGTCGGGCGACGGACCGCTGGCCACGTCGATGACGCACTCCACGCCGGCCAGGGCTTTCGCCAGACCGTCCCCCGTGACCACGTCCACGCCCCGAGAACGCGACATCGCCACGACGTCGTGTCCGCCGGCCTCGAGCACATCGACGGCATGACGCCCGACCCTCCCGGTCGCTCCCGCTACCGCGATCTTTCTGCGCGCTTCCATCATCCGTCTCCTTTCGGGTGCCTGTGCCCGTCACACGGGCGAGGTTTCGGCAGTCACCTACGAGACGAATGGGGAGAGGCGAATGGACCGCTTCGCGCCTGATAACCCCTGGGCATAGGATCGACTACGTCGATTGATGCGTGCGGCGTACCCAGGTCCGGCTGACGCCTCGAGTCAGCCGGTGGCGAGGATCACGTCGGAAGCCTTGATGAGGGCGGTCGCCTTGCTTCCCTCGGCGAGCCCGAGCTCCTCCACCGCCTCGACCGTGATCGAGGCGACGAGCCGCTGCCCCGCCACGTCGAGCTCGACGTTGGCGATCGCCTCGCCGCGACGGATGCTTTGGACGGTGCCCTCGAGTTGGTTGCGTGCGCTGATCTTCATCGGGTCGTTCCTCCTGCCGTCGTGGTGACGAGACGCGTCGCGGCCGCCTTCCAGGAGGCGGTGACCATAGCGCCGGTTCGCAGACCCAGCTGGTCCACGGCGGCCTGTGTGACCTCGGCGGCGAGGGGCTGGGAGCCCGCCAGGCCCAGCCGCACGCGGTTCCCGATCGTGGTCATTGAGAGCACCTCGACGGACAGACGGTTCTGAGCGGAGCCGTGGTGCCGCTCGCTCGCCGGCTCGATGGCTATCTCCCACGGGTAGACGCTCAGCGCGACCGCGCCTTCCGCGACATCCGCGCTCACGACCTCCCCGCCCCCGTCGAGCTCGACGTGGGTGAGCCCGTCCGCTCTGGTCCGGGCGGTGCCGGTCAGCACCACCGCTCCCGTGAAGTCGGCGACGAAGGCCGAGCGCGGGGTGGCGGCGAGCTCGCTCGGCGTGCCCTGCTGCACGACGCGGCCGGCGTCGATGATCCCCACTCGGTCGCCGAGCTGGGCCGCCTCGGTGAAGTCGTGTGTCACGAGCAAGGCCGGCGCCTCGGTGGCACGCAGCACCTCGGCGAGCTCTCGGGTCGCCCCGGCGCGGGTGCGGGCGTCGAGCGCGGACAGCGGCTCGTCGAGTAGCAGCACCTCGGGCCTACGGGCGAGCGCCCGAGCCAATGCCACGCGCTGGCGCTCGCCGCCGCTGAGGCTGCCTGGGCGCGCGTCGGCACGCTCACCGAGCCCGAGCCGTTCGAGCAGCCCAACCGCCCGCGCGCGCCGCTCCCGCCGCCCGAGCCGGCGCAGCGGGTAGGCCACGTTCTGCCAGGCGGTCAGGTGCGGGAAGAGCGCGTAGTCCTGAAAGACGTAGCCGCAGCGGCGCCGCTCGGCCGGCACTTCGATCCCGCCCTCGGTGTCGAGCCAGGTCTCGCCGTTCGCCTCCACCAGGCCCTGTGCCGGGCGCAGCAGCCCGGCGGCCACCCTCAGGACGCTCGTCTTGCCGGCTCCCGAGGGGCCGGCGAGAGCGAGGCACTCGCCCGGGTCGACCGCCACCGCGACATCGAGCCTAAGCGCTCCGACTGTCGCGCGGGCCTCGACGCTCAGCACGGGCGATCCTACTCCGCCTGCCAGCCACCCAGCGCGGCGCCGCCATGGACGAACTTGACTGCCAGCAGAATCGCGGCCGATAGCGCGACGAGCACGGCCGACAGGGCCAGCGCCGAGTCGAAATCGGTCGAGAAGCGGTCGTAGATCGCGAGCGGCACGGTCTGGGTGACTCCTTGGAACGATCCGGCGAACATCAGCGTCGCTCCGAACTCCCCCAGGGCGCGGCCGAGAGCCAGCGCCATTCCCGAGGCGAGGCCCGGCAGCGCCACCGGGATCATCACCCGCAGGAAGCCGCGCGCCTCGGAGGCGCCGAGGGTGCGGGAGGCGTCCAGGAGCGACCGATCGACGGCGGCGAACGCGGCCATCGCCTGGCGGACGTAGAACGGGGAGCTCACGAACGTGAGGGCCACGACCACGCCGGCGGTCGTGAGCGAGAGCTCGATCCCCGCGGCCTCCACCGCCCCCCCGAGGATTCCCGCCGGGCCGACCGCCGCCAGCAGCGCGATGCCGGCCACCGCGGGAGGCAGCACCAGCGGGAGCTCGATCAGCGTGACCACAAGCGCTTTGCCACGGAACGATCTCGAGGCAAGCAGGTACGCCGCCGGCGTACCCACGATCAGGATGATCGCGATCGAGATCGTGGTGGTGCGCAGGCTGAGCCAGAGCGCGTCGAGCGACCCCCGCTCACCCAGGCTCGAGATCAGATCGGCGGGGCTCGAGCCTACGAAGATCCCGACGACCGGGACCGTCAGGAAGGTCAGAGCGATCGCGAGGCTCACCGCGAGGACGACTCCGAACCAGCGGGGCCTTCTCACGGAACCGGGCCGAACCCCGCCTTGCGCAGCGCGTCCGCGCAGTCGCCCTGCGTGAGCCCGTCGACGAACTTCTTCGCCAAGCCAGGCTGGGCGGCCTTGCTGACGACGCCCGCCCCGTAAGTCACCTGCGGCTCGAGCTGCTTAGGCAGCTTGATCGCCTTGACCTTCCCCTTTGTGGCGTTGACGTCCGTTACGTAGACGAAGCCCGCGTCGGCGGCCCCCTGCGCGAGCTTGCCGACGATGCCCTTGACGTCTGGCTCGTTCGAGCGCGCGTTGGCGAGGATGGCCTTCTTCTGATCGGGCGGCAGCTTGGCCAGCGTCTCGCGCGTGTAGGAGCCGATCGGCACGGACGCCGAGCCGATCACCAGCTTGGTCCCCGACTTCGTGAGGTCGTCTATAGAGTCGATCCGGGAGTCCCCCCGCACGGCCAGCACGAGCTCGTTGGTGGCGAACTTCACCGGCGTGTCGATCCGGCCGTCCGTGTGGAGCTGGTCGGGGAGCTTGGTGTTCGCGGCGGCGTAGACGTCGACCTTCGCCCCCTGGCGGATCTGCGCCGCCAACTCGTCGGAGCCCGCGAACGAAAGCTTCACGCTGGCGTCGTCGGCCTTGTCGAACTGCGGCGCGCAGGCCGTGAGCGCCTCCTTCATCGATGCCGCGGCGGACACGACGAGCCGGGTGGACGCCGAGCCGCCTCCGCCACCGTCATCGCTCCCACAGCCGGCGGCGATCGCCGCACAGGCCCCCAGCATTGCCACAGCTTTCCTCAGTCACCACTCCTCTCGACCATCACCGACGTCGCCTTGACCGCCGCCGTCGCCGGGACCCCCGGCGCCAGGCCGAGCTCCTCGATCGCGTCGCGCGTCACCGCGGCGGTCACGAGGTGCGGACCCGCCTCGATCTCCACCAGCGCCATCACCCCGTCGACCTCCACCGAGCGCACCACCCCCGGAAAGCGGTTGCGCACCGACAGCGCTTCGCCAGTCCGATGGCGCTCGGGTCGGCCGGACAGGCGCTCGATCTCGCGCCGAGACACCCGACGGCGATTGGCGCTGTCGCGCGACGTG
Source organism: Thermoleophilaceae bacterium (assembly GCA_035264265.1). Taxonomy (GTDB): domain Bacteria; phylum Actinomycetota; class Thermoleophilia; order Solirubrobacterales; family Thermoleophilaceae; genus DASXBA01. Next base: position 11,417 of record DATFQM010000082.1, on the reverse strand, counting down.
CGCAGCCTCCCCGCACGCTCCCAGCGGCGCAGCGTGTCCGGGCTCACACCGATTGCGCGCGCCGCCTCACCGAGCAGAACTCCCTCAGCCGCCCCGGCCATTTGCCTAAGCATTACACATGCGAGCCGCGAGCGCAGGTCTGCCGACCGGCAACCGACCTGATCAGGCGAGCGCGTCCTCGGCGGCTCGCCGGCGCTGGCGCTCCAGGGTTTGCCGCTGCGATCGGGCACGCTCGACGAGGTTTTCCAGGTCGATGCCGCGCAGTCGGGCGTCGGCGCCGTGGGTAGCCTGGAGCGACTGCCAGAGGGCGAGCTTGCCCGCCACCCCCAGAGAAAGCGCCTCGAGCTCCTCGAGTCGGCTGAGCGGCGAGTAGCGGAAGAGCTCCCCGTTCAGCTTCAGGCGACCTGCCTTCTCGGCTCCCCAGGACAGCGCAACCTTCAAGCGGTCCTGTCGCACGGAGAGTCGACGCATGATCTCCACGAGCGCCCCGCGGTCCTCGGCGATGTCGTCCGCCAGGCCTTCGAGCACCGGCCCATAGCTCGTCGATCGGTTGCTTGCGGCTGCGCGGCGGGCCAGCTCCGAGCCGACCGTCGCGCCGGCCAGATGATCGTTCAGGTAGATCGAGAGGCGGTCCTCGCCGAGCCCAAGCATGGTGCCTAGCCCGGCTTCGGGCGATCGCGGTGGTTGAGCGGGTGCACCGCCGGTCCCTGGAGCACCGAGCCGTCGGGAGCGAAGCGGGAGGCGTGGCAGGGACAGTCCCAACTCCGCTCGGCGTCGTTCCAGTTGACGATGCAGCCGAGGTGGGTGCAGCGGGCCGAGACCGCATGCAGCGCGCCGTCGTCGTCGCGCGAGATCGCCACCTGCCGGCCGTGTCGCGAGGCCACCTTCCCCTCGCCGGGGCGGAGGTCCTCGGCTGAGTCGGCGGAGCGTCGCGTGATCCGGTCAACTACGAAGTGGAAGCCGACGTTGGCGTTCTCCTTGGCCAGGTCCATGCTCGAGGCGAGCGGGGTGAGCCGGTTCGTGTCGAAGAACCGGGCCCAGGGATTGTCCCGGCCGGCGATCGCGTCGGTGATCATCTCGGCGGCCGCGGCTCCCATGGCGAGGCCCCACTTGCGGAAGCCGGTGGCGGTCCATGTCCAGCGGGACCTGGGGGTCAGCTTGCCGATCAGAGGAGCGCCGTCCGCAGAGAAGTTGTCCTGCGTCGACCAGCGGTGGGTCACCTCGTCGATGGCGAAGTGCTCGCGCGCGAACGCCTCGAGCGCGCGGTAGCGGGGGCTGGTGGGCCCGCCCTGGCCGACCTTGTGACCCTCCCCGCCGACGATCAGCAGCTCCCGCCCCTGGACCTGATGGAAGCGGATCGAGCGGGTGGGCGAGGAAGCGCTGATGAACATTCCCGGAGAGGAGGCTGGGCCGGCGAGCGGCGCCGCGATGCAGTATGAGCGCTCCGCGTGCATACGGGCGAAGAAGAGCGCCCGGTCGGGGAACGGGTAGTGCGTGGCCACGACGACGCGCTCCGCGGTGATCCGCCCGCCCGTGGTCTCGACTCGGCAGGGCTCGCCGTCCCGCAGCGCGGTGGCGCGCGTGTGTTCGAAGATGCGTCCGCCGGCCCGCTCCAATGCGTCCGCCAGGGCGGCAATGAACCTGACCGGGTGGAACTCCGCCTGGTCGTCCAGCTTGACAGCGCCATAGGCAGGGAAGGGAAGCGAGATGTCCCGGACGGAGGACGCGGGGAGGCCCGCGGCCCTCGCCGCGTCCGCCTCATCCTCGACGTCGGGCAGATCCTCGGGCGACGCCGCGTAGGTGTAGTTGGCGCGGCGGCGGAAGTCGCAGTCGATTCCGAGCTCCTCCACCAGCCCGGCGATGCGGGCGAGCCCCTCCTGGTTGGCGGCTGCGTAAGCGTGGGCGTTGTCCTCGCCGACGCGGGAGGTGAGCTGCGCATAGACGAGCTGATGCAGCGAGCTGAGCTTCGCCGTCGTATGGCCGCTCACGCCGGTCCCCGCTCGGCCCTTGTCGATCACGGTCACCTCGAAGCCCTCGCGCCGCAGCAGCAGGCCGGCCACGAGCCCGGTGATCCCGGCGCCCACGACGAGGACCTCGGTGCCGATGTCCCGATCCAGAGCGGGATAGGAGGTATCGGGCGCCGTAGCCAGCCAGAGGGAGCTCGACGAGCGCACGGTCCTTGAGCGGGCGTCCTTCGAGTCCGGCGGCGGCATTTCGCATCTCTCGATACCCGTAAGCCGTCTGCCAAACCCCTGCCCTGCGCATCGCCGAGATCAGCGGCGCGGATCCGAACCGGCGAGCACTGGCGCGAATAGGTCGCCGCGGCGCCGCACGCGGCGGAGCACGTCGTCGGGGCCGAAGCGCAGGGCGCCCGGGTCGCCTGCCTCGACCGCCCCCTCGACCTCGGTCCAGTCGAGGGGGGTGGAGACCGCCGGTACGTCGGTCGCGCGCAGCGAGTACGGCGCCACGGTGGAGCGCCTCGGCTCGCTCTGCAGCCAGTCCACGAGGACCCTCCCACGGCGCTCCCGGGGATGCTGGTCGGCGGTCACGAGGTTGCCTCGCTCGGTCGCCAGCCGCGTGGCCAGGCCGCGAGCGAGCGTGCGCGTGCGCGCGCCCGGTTGTGGTTCCCCCAATGGGACGAGGACGTGAAGCCCGAGGCCACCGGAGGTCTTGACGCAAGCCGCCATGCCCTCTTGCTGGATCAGGGCTCGAATCAGCAGCGCCACGCGGCATGCTTCGAGGAGGCCGGCGCCCGGGCCTGGATCGAGATCGAGCGTCACCGCGGTCGGCTGGTCGGGCCGGTCGCCGCGGAACTGGTAGGTGTGCAGCTCGATCGTGCCGAGGTTCGCCACCCAGGCGAGCGACGGGGCGTCCTCCACCACGCAGTAGTTGCGGAACTGTCCTGTCCGGAGACGCAGCGACAGGGTCCGCAGCCACTCAGGGCGGCCGCGGCACTCCGTCTGGGCGAAGCCGGGGCCCTCCACCCCCTGGGGCCAGCGCCCCAGGGTCAAGGGCCTGCCGGCGAGGTGCGGCAGCAGCACCGGCGCGACGGAGAGGTAGTAGTCGATGAGGTCGCCCTTTGTGAATCCGGCGTGCGGTCAGAGGACCCGGTCGAGGCTCGTCAGGTGCAGCCGGCGGCCCTCGAGCTCGACTACTGAAGCAGCGCCACGGGCTCCGCGCCGGCGGGGGTTATCTGGTCCAGGTTGCACGATCGAGGGTCGCGGTCGGGGCGCCAGCGGCGGAAGCGCGCCGGGTGGCGGAAGCGGTGGTCGTCGAGCTGGTCGTAGGCCACCTCGCAGACCCGCTCGGGTGCCAGCGGCGACCAGTCCGGGCCGAAGTCCGGGGTCCACGCGCCCGCAGCGCCGGGCAGCCGCCCCATTGGCCCGCCCCCGACCAGGAAGCCCGCCTTCCAGGGATGGCGCTCGAGGGGCACGACGAGCGGGGCGAGCTCCTCGAACAGCTCGCGGCGGCGGGCCTCGGGGAACGAGCTCGCGACCCCGACGTGCTGCAGCTCGCCGGCGTCGTCGTAGAGGCCGAGCAGCAGGGAGGCGACCACGGGCTCTTCAGCGAAAATGCGGAACCCGGCGAGCACGCAGTCGGCGGTTCGCTCGGGCTTGACCTTGACCATGGCTCGGACTCCCGGCTGGTAGGGCTGGTCGAGCTGCTTCGCCATCACGCCGTCGATCCCGACGCCCTGGAAGCGATCGATCCAGTCGAGGGCCATGGCGGCGTCCTTGGTGGTGGGCGTGAGGTGCAGCGGCGGCGGAACATCCGCCAGAAGCACTTCGAGCAACGCGCGCCGTTCGACAAAGGGGCGGTGGGTCAGGTCGTCCGGCCCCAGGGCCGGGAGGTCGAAGGCGACGAACTCCGCAGGCGTCTCGTGACGAAGCCGTTCCACGCGCGAGACCGACGGATGTAGCCGAGCCATGAGCGCCGGGAAGTCGAAGCCGCGCTCTGTGACCGCCACGATCTCGCCGTCGACGACGAAGCGCTCCCTCGCGATCGCCGCCATCGCCTCGACGAGCTCCGGGAAGTAGCGCGCCAGCGGCCGCCCGTGCCGGCTTCGCAGATCGACCTGCCCGCGGTCACGGAAGGTGATGCAGCGGAAGCCGTCCCACTTCGGCTCGTACAGGAAGCCGTCGCGGGGCAGGTCGCGCACGAGCCGCCCGAGCATCGGCTCGAGGGGCGGCCCGACGGGTAGGTCCATCCGCGGGCGCGGTACCCGGCGGCCTACGTAGCGAAACAGCGGGCTGGCACCGCGGCCCTCCGGTGGCGTCAGGTCCCTGAGGCCGCCAGCGAGACGAACTCGCCCACGATGGCACCGTAGGCCACGTGCACGAGCATGGTCACCACTGGCGTCGAGGTGCCGTAGTTCAGTAGGAGGAAGCCGGGTGGCTCGAGGAGGGGGCTGGCCTCGGCTGCCGTTGTCGGCGTTCCCATGCGTGGGTGGATCACGGGCAGGAGGATGTTGACGAGCGCGGTGCCGGCAAACGTCGCGTGGGCTGCCCCGAACAGTGCTCCCAGCCACCAGCTGGCCTCGTCGATCGCTTGGAAGACGGCGTAGTAGACGAGCGCGAAGACCAGTCCGAACAGGAAGTGCAGCATGTAGCCGGCCGCCTTGGCACGCACGCGGTCGCTGAAGAACGCCGTTCCGAGCAGGAAGGGGATGTCCATGCGGGTGAGGCGAAACTCGCTCGCTGCGCGCAGCCCGCTCGTAAGGACGATCGTGCCCACGAACCCGCCGGCGAGCGCACCCCAGACGCTCATCCCCGGGCGGCCTCCGAGAAAGCGACCGCGGCGTTGATCAGGGCCAGATGGACGAGGCCCTGCGGGTAGTTGCCCAGGTATGCGCCGCTGTCGGGATCGATCTCCTCGGCGTAGAGCCCCACGTCGTTCGCCAGCCCGAGGACCTCGTCCATGAGGTCCGCCGCCTCCTCGAGTCGCCCGCGGCGGGCGAGTGCCTCTACGAGCCAGAAGGAGCAGGCGGTAAAAGCGCCCTCCCGGCCGCTGAGCCCGTCCTCGCCGCGGTACCGGAAGAGCAGCGGACCCGCGCCGAGCTCGGCTCGGATGGCATCGATTGTGCGGTCGAGGCGGCGCTCGTCGGGTGGGCGATAGCCCATCAGCGCGGTGAACAGGAGCGCGGCGTCCAGCTCATCGGCGTCCGCATGGCGGACGTAGCTGCGGCGCTCTTCCGACCAGCAGCGGCTCTCGATGAAATCGGCTACCTCCTGGGCGGCCAGGCGCCAGCGCGCGGCGCTCCGTCCGGGGATCTGCCCCTCCTCGGCAAGCGCCGCGGCGCAATCGAGCGCGACCCAGCACATCACCTTCGACTGCGTGAAGTGGCGCGGCTCGCTGCGCACCTCCCAGATGCCGGCGTCGGGTTGCCGCCAGAGCTCGCAGACCGCGTCCGCGACCTGGGCCAGCCGCCGGCCGGTATCGCGATCGATAGCGCCCGCCGTCAGGGCGAAGCGGTGGGCGGTCTGCAGGAGCTCGCCGTACACGTCCAGCTGGCGCTGTTGCCCCGCCTCATTCCCGACGCGAACCGGCCGTGAGCCCGCGTAGCCGGCAAGCGGTAGCTCGCGCTCGGGAGTGCGGGCCCGCCCGTCGAGCCCATAGAGGACGCGTACCCGAGGATGGGTGAGCTGCGATGCGTGCAACAGCCACCAGAAGTAGGCGTGTGCTTCGCTCGGACAGCCAAGCCCGAGGAAAGCATCGAGCGTGAATGCCGCGTCGCGGATCCACGAGTAGCGGTAGTCCCAGTTGCGCTCGCCCCCGATCTCCTCGGGCAGCGACGTCGTGGCGGCGGCCGCAATCGAGCCTGACGGCGCGTAGACGAGCAGCTTCAGGACGAGGGCGCTGCGGAGCACCGCCTCGCGCCATGGGCCCTCGTAGGAGCGAGCGCCCGCCCACCCCTCCCAGAAGGAGACCGTATCTTCGAGGCGCGTCTCGGCCTCTCCACGGCCTGGTAGCACCAGGGGCTCCGCGTGAGCAGCAGCGAGCGCGATCAGCGCTCGCGAGCCTGGCGCGGTGGTGAAGCGGCCGACAATGGCACGGTCGTCGACCTGCGCATCTCCAGCGTCCCAGCTGGAGACGGCGAGCGCATCGGCCGCGGCGCTCGCCACCGGGATGCCGGCCCGCCGGCCGAACCGGGCTCGCCGCCCGCCGTAACGAAAGCGGGGCACGACCCGCCAACGCATTGGGACAGCCCCGGCGAGCCCCTCGACCCGCCGCACGAGCTCGCGCTGCGGCGCCAGGCCGCTGCGGGGCAGCGTCATGGCGTCGAGCACGCGAACCGTGCCCTGCCCTGTCGCGAAGGTGGTCTGCAGGACATTCGTCTCGGGCAGGTAGCGACGCTCGGCGACGCACCGGGCTTCCGGGGCGAGCTCGAAGCAGCCGCCCCTCTCGGCGTCGAGAAGCCCGGCGAACACGCTCGGCGAATCGAGGTCCGGCAGGCAAAGCCAATCGACCCGCCCGTCGCGGCGAACGAGCGCGGCTGTTCGCCCGTCGCCGATCACCGCGTAGTCGCGGATCGGTGCATACCGGTCAGCAGGCATCGCCCTTCCACCCGCTTCCAGGGCACGAGCGAGCTCGCGGCGGCGCGCCGCGCCGCCCGCCTTCACGACGGAGGCTGAACATGCCGCCGCCGATCATTGCGAACGCGAGATAGTCGGCGCGGCAATTGCTTTCTGGGCGCCCGCCGTTTCCAGCGGGTCGCGGTGTAGCAGGGGCCCGAGATGTCCCTGCGAGCACGGCGGGCCGCTACGCTCCGGGGCGCCAGTGGCCCCGGACCGGATGCTCGATCCGAGCACCTTGGGCGATCACATCGATCGCCTGTTCCGCGCTGCCTGGGCGCTGTCCGGTTCGCGTGCCGAAGCCGAGGACCTCGTGCAGGAGACCTTCGCCCGTGTGCTCGCCAAGCCGCGCCGGGTCCGCAACGAGGATGACATCGGCTACCTGCTGCAAGCCCTGCGGAACACCTTCATCAGCTCCCGCCGCGCGGCGGCCCGGCGGCTCGCGCCCCAGGCGCTGGATGACGGCATCGAGCCGGTCGACCAGCGGGCGGCCAGCAGGCCCGAGCAGGTCGTCGAGGCGCGCGAGGTGTTCGCGGTGATCGCCGGCCTCTCCGAGCCGTTCCGCGACGCTCTCGTCGCGGTCGACGTGGCCGGCCTCAGCTACGGGGAGGCCGCGGAGCTCCTCGGCACCAAGGAGGCGACAATAACCTCGAGGCTGTTCCGGGCGCGGGCGCAGGTCGCCCGCGGGATGGAATCGGCGCCGGAGGGCGTCGAAACGGGTAGAGGCTGATCGAATGCGGGACGAGCACGACAGGGCGCCGACCGAAGAGGAGCTGGCCCTCGCGCGCGAGGGGAAGGCGCTGATCTCGGCCGCCATGGTCGACGTTCGCGCCCCGCAGTCGCTGCGCGAAGCGATCGAGCGCGACCGCGAACGTGCCGCGGCTCGGGCCCGGGCGCCCTTCTGGCGCCGCCACCGTCTGGGTCTGGCCTCGGCGGGCGTCGCAGCCGCGGCGCTGGCGGCCGTCGCGATAGCGCTCGAAACGGGGGGCAATTCAACGGAGCCCTCGCTGACCAGGGTCTACTCGGCTGCGCGGCTCGACCCGACCAAGGCCGCTCCGGGGCCGGCCGGCGGTGCGCCGCCCGTGCTCGACGCCAGGGTCGGGAGCCTGGTGTTCCCGGACTGGCGAGAGAGTCTCGGCTGGAAGGCCGTCGGCCGTCGCGACGACACGCTCTCGGGGCGCCACGTGACGACGGTCTTCTATCGCAACCTCAAGGGGGCGCGGCTTGGCTACGCGGTCGTCTCCGGCGACGCCCTGGGCGGCAATCCGCCCGGCCGCCAGGTCACTCGCAAGGGCAAGACCTATCACGTCGCGCGGGTCGGCGAGCGCACAATCGTTACGTGGAAACAGCAAGGCCATACATGCGTGATCGCGGCCCCGTCGCGGGTTCCGCGGGCGCGATTGGTTGACCTGGCCGCCTCGCGGAACATCTAGCTCTGGTGCCGGTCGACTGCGATCCTGAGTAGGCGCGCGGACGTTCCGGCCAGCCGGCGGGGTGTCCCACATCAGGCGGTTCCGGTGGGGCTCAGTTTCGGCTGCGTCGGACGCTAGGTCCGACCTACGATGTCACTTTGCCGGGCCACTGGCCCGGCAAAGTGACGCGCCACCCGGGGAGGACGGGCCCCGGCTCTGTGAGCCGGGGCCCGCGACACGCGAGTTTGGGGGCAGCTGGATGCTGCCCCCAAACTGCAAACCGGTCTAGGCGGGGACGCCGTTCACCAGCACCTGCAGCACTCCGGCGACACCGTTCACGAGCACGTTGTCGGTGCCCTCGAGGGTGTTGACGGAGAGCCGGTCGGTCGGGTCTGCGTGCCTGACCGACACGGCCGTGGCCAGGCCGGTCACATCCGCTCCCGACCCGGTGCCGTTGATGCGGATCCGGTCATCACCGTTCGTCCCGCCCGCGACCACGTTGTCGACGGCGCCGTCGCCGGCGCTGCCGCCGAGTGTCCCGGCGAGGTCGAGGTTGGTCCGCCTCACGTCGGTGCCCGTGAGGTCGTTGACGGTGACGTTGTCGGTCCCGCCGAGGGCGTTGAAGTCGACGGTCTCGACGCCCCTGGTGTCCATCGTGACGTTGCCGGGGTTGCGGAAGAACGTGAGCCGCCTCCCGTTTGCCGTCATCATGACGGTCTCGTTCGCCGCGGCTCCGTTGAACAGCATCGTGTCGCGGCCGCGCTGGCCCTCGATCACGTCGCTGCCGTCGCCCGGATCCCAGCGGAAGCTGTCGTTCCCGCGGCCGAGATAGGCGGTGTCGTTGCCCTTGCCGCCGAGGACGGTGTCCTTGCCCCTGCCGCCCCTGAACGTCTCGGCTCCGAGCCCGCCGTTGAGCGAGTCGTTACCGCGCCCACCGGCGATCGTCGTCGGGATCGAGTCAGTGAACGCGCCGTTCGCGTCGTCGATGCGAACGGAGTCCTTGCCGCCGCCCATCCTGATCTTGATCGCGGACAGCTCGCTGCGCGCGAACGAGAAGTCGGGCGAGGCGTCGTCGCCCACGTCTACCTGGACCGTGTTCGAGTCGCCGGCCTTCAGGCGAAGCGCGACGGTATTGGCCCGCTTGTTGCCCTTGACCTCGAGCGTGCCGTGCCTGAGCTCGGCCCGCACACCGTGGCCCTTGGGCTTCTTCGCGCTCGCAGCAACTGGGGCGACGAGCGCCGCGAGCGCGAGGACCACGACGACTGCAAAGAATTTGAATGGCCTGTTCATCTGAGGAGTACCTCCGGATTCGGGGGGTGTCGACTGCTGAAGTGCGATCGCGTGCTTCTACGGGCTAAGACGCCCGCGAACCCCCGTCCTTCCTGGTGACCAGAAAGAAGCTCTGTGCGATCCGTCACGGAGGCCGCGACCACGAGACGCGCTCGCCGTCGAGCTGGCCGGTACTCCTCTTGCTGGTCAGCCACGATCGGCTGGCGGCGGCGGCATGACTTCATCGGTGGTCGGCGTCATGAGGCCGGCCTCATAAGCCGGCCACCAGCTCGCCGGTTACCCGGGTTGGCCAATGCGGCGGAAGGCGCCCTGCCGCCAGAGCAGCGCGATCACGGCGACGTCCAGGAGCCCGATCGCCGTGATCTCGCTTGACTCCCGGCCGAACCGGACTCAGCGTCAGGGCGGGAGGCTGATGAGCGCCTGCCCGCTGGCCGGGTCGAAGGGCACGGACTCGTGGTCGTGGGTGATGAGCCAGCGGCCGCCGGTGCGGCGGCAGCAGAGCGTGGCGCGGACCCACATGTCGACCTCGCCACCGTTGGTCAGCGCGCCGCTCACGTGGTACAGGAACGAGCAGAAGCCGAGCTCACCATCGGAGGTCACGTGCAGCTCCCGGACCTCGTAGCCGATGTCGCTCGCGTAGGCGTCGAACCAGGCCTGCGTTTGATCGGCGACCGCGGCGCTGCCGCGCGAGTGCAGGGGCGGCACCACGTTGAACGAGATGATGTCGGGGTGCTGTCGCTCGGCGAGCGGGGCCGGGTCCTTGGCCCGGACGGCCGCGACCCGCTCCGCCACGAGCTCACGAAGGTCCTGCTCAGCACGGTTGTCCATTTCGCCCTCCTCGTGGACGCTTCGGCGACGCGGACGAACTTCCGATCCCGTTCCATTCGGTGTCCCACCCGAAATAGACCCACCCGGGAGGGGCACGCCGGTTGCCGAGCGTGCTCGTCGCGGCACGGGCCGCACATGAAGGACGGTCAGCCCGGGACTGGCTGCCTGTTGAACCACCCGTTGGAACCGAGGTTCTCGCCCGCGCCCATTTTGGGTGCATAGTGGCGGAAGAAGACCTGGGCCACGAGCTCGCGTCTAGTGCGCGCCCGGGCGATCTCTCTCGTCGAGTGAGCTCGTAGCACGAGCTGGGTGACGCTTCGCTCGCTCTCGCTGAGTCCGTAGGCGTCTGCGTTGGCGCGATCTCCGGGGGCCGACCCGGCTCGAGTATCACGGCCGCGCGGTCGTCCTCGAGGTCGTGCCGTGGAAGACGATCCAGGGCCCGTCGGAGGAGCGTACGCGAGCGCGCGTGAGCTCCCCGGCGGGTGTAGCTTCCGCGGACTCGCCCGCGATCGAGCGCGCCCGCCCTACGAGCGCGTACACCACGTTCGGCAACTCGCCGCCGTGATGGGGGCCGCCGGGCACGAGCCCCGCGGCGAGCACCTCGGGCTATTGCCGCAGGCGCTCGTCAAGCCGGCGACGCTCGCGCCCACGATCACCGCGTGGGCGGCCTCGCGCTAGGAGGCCCCATTCCGAGTTCGGCTCGGGAGGCGGCAGCCCGAGGCCGCCGCCGCCGTTCGGACGGTCGACAGCCCGCTGATTCGGAATCAAGCATCTAGGAGCCGCCTGAAGGCCAGCTCCAGCACCTCCGCGCGGCTGCGCGCGCCGTGATCGGCGGCGATGAAGTGGTTGCCGATCCACAGCGAGAAGGCGAGCATGCACCGGCCCTCGACGTCATCCTCGTCGGGGCAGAAGGCGCCGAACAGCGAGCGCATGTAATCCATTCGCCGGTTGTCGACGCGCCTGAGGCGGTCGGCGACCGTCTGCTCGCGCCGGGCCCAGTCGCGGATGGCGAGGTCGATCCTCAAAGGGTCGATCCTCAGCACCTCGTCGCTGGAGGAGGCGATCGCGGACAGCCGCCGCAGCTTCGCCCTGGCGTCGCCGCCCTGCCCCTCGACGCGCTCGATCACCTCATCGACGCTCACCCGCTCCCAGGTGTCGAGCATCTCCTCCAGCAGCGCGCGCCGGCCGTCGAAGTGCCAGTAGAAGCCGCCCTTGGTGACTCCGAGGGCGCGGGCCAGCGGCTCGATGCGGACGGCGTCGGGGCCCCCGGTGGCGAGCGCGCGGAGGCCCTCGTCGATCCAGGCGCGACGTGGGG
>DATFQM010000081.1:0-18192 GCA_035264265.1 Thermoleophilaceae bacterium | reverse complement strand
ATCCAGAAGATCAGGAAGAAGCCGCCCGACGAGACCTCCCCGATCTGCTGCACCACGGCCAGGTAGGAGGCGAAGAAGCCCGCCCCCACCGCGGCGATGTACATGAACGGCAAGACCATCCAGGCCGCCAGGAGCCGGGTCGAGCAGAGGAAGGTGAGCGAGGAGATGCCCATCACCTCGAGCGCGTCGATCTCGTCCGAGATCCGCATCGCCCCGATCTCCGCCACGAGGCCCGTGCCCACCTTGGCCGACATCATGTAGCCGAAGGCGTAGGGCATGATCTCGCGCAGATCGCACCAGGCCGAGAACACCCCGGCGTAGGCGGGGGCCCCCACCGAGCGGTTGAAGTAGGCCCCCTCGATGCCGCAGGTCAGGCCGAGGATGAAGGCCAGCCCCCAGATCACGAGCGCCGAACCCAGGATCAGGATGCCCGCCTGGCGCAGGGCCTCGCCGAAGAACTTCATCACCCGCAGCGTGTAGACCTCGCCCAGGACCCGGGCGCAGAACTTGGCGATGTCGCCGAACGAGGCGATCCAGTCCTTGGGTACGGCCAGCCAGCCCATGGCTACTTGATCACCGAGATCTCGGGGTGGGTGGCGAGCAGCGTCTGGGTGAACACGTAGTTGAAGGCGAAGATGCCGAGGAAGGCGATCACCACCCCCTGGTTAACCGCCCGGCCCACCCCCTCGGCACCGCCCGAGGCGGTCATCCCCTTGTAGCAGGAGACGATCGCGATGATCGCCCCGAACAGGGTGGTCTTGACCACCGAGCCCCACAGGTCGGTGGTGGAGGCGTTGTTCAAGAGGGTGGCGAAGAACGGCCCCAGGGGGGCGTTGAAGGTGAGCGTGGCCAGGACGCCGCCGAAGATGCCGAAGATCAGGGCGTAGATGTTGAACAGCCCGGTCACCACCATCAGCGACAGAAAGCGCGGCACCACCAGGTTCTTGATCGGGTCCACCCCCAGCACCTGCAGGGCGTCGAGCTCCTCGCGGATCTTGCGCGCCCCCAGGTCGGCGGTGATCGCGGTGCCCCCCACCCCGGCCAGGATGATCGCCGTCACGAAGGGGCCGAACTCGCGGATCGTGGCCAGAACGAAGAAGCCCCCCAGCCGGTCGATGGCCCCGAACAGGACCAGGAAGTTGCCCGCCTGCAGGCCCGGGGCGCCGTAGCCGAAGGCGATCGTGGAGATCGTCAGGGGCAGCCAGCAGAGCCTCAGCATGAACAGGAACTGCTGCACGAACTCGGTCCCGTAGGGGTAGGGGGGCCGGACCGCCGAGACCAGCGTCTTGCCGGTCAGGATCATCATGTCCCCCACCTGCTCCAAGAGGTTCTTGGTCGGCAGGAAGACTCGGTCGGCTGCTGCTCGGACCACTCGGTTCTTTCTCCTCCCCGGGTGGGCGGACGCCCCTCGCGACAGGGAAGCCTACGCCATGACCGTGACTGCTGCCAAGGGGGAACCGGCAGTCGTGGGTACCCCTCCGGCCCCCTGACAACTGGCTCGCGGGCGCCCATGCCCGTGGTATGTTCGGCCCGCTTTGGAGGCGAGGAGAGCGCACGGACGGCGGCCCCGCCGTCACGCGGCGGTGGCAGCTTGCCTGAGCCTGTCGGCGGCGCTCGGATTCACCGCCTGCGGAGGCGAACGCCAGGACGAGAACGAGCCGAAGGGCAACTTCCCGGTCGAGGTCGTAAACGCCACCTTTCCCAGCAACCAGAAACTGGCCAAGCGCTCGAACCTGGTGATCAGGGTCCGCAACGCCGGCGACAAGACGGTCCCGAACATCGCCCTCACGGTGAACGGCTTCGACGAGCGCAAGAAGAACCCGGACCTGGCCGACCCAACGAGGCCGGTCTTCGTGATCAACGGCGTACCGACGGAGATAGGCGGCTTTCCGGAGTCCAAGGACGCCTCGCCTCCGGGCTGTGACACCGCCTACGTCAACACCTGGGCCTGCGGCCCTCTGAACGTCGGCAAGGAGAAGACCTTCAGGTGGAACGTCACCGCCGTGAGGGCGGGGCCCTACAGGATCCGCTACACGGTGGCGGCCGGCCTCAACGGAAAGGCCAAGGCCGTCGACAGCAGCGGCGCCCGGCCCGCCGGCCTGTTCACGGGCAGGATCTCGAACAAGCCACCCCAGAGTCGGGTAGCAGACGACGGCACGAGCGTCGTCAGCGGAACCCGCTAGGCCGCTTCTCGTAGCCCACGCACTCGCGAACGGGAAGGCGCGGGTACTTGGGAAACCGCTCGTCGGTCCTCGAGCGAAGGCACATCGAGAACACGCTGCCGCGACCGCTCTTCACGAGCTTCTGGTGACGGCAGCTGTCGCATAGTCCAGCGTCCATCCCCCGATCTTGACGGGGACGGATGCCCGAGGGGGCGGCCGCGCGGCCTCGGCGCGCGCAATGCGCGAGCCCGCCTCGAGGCGGGCGGGCTCCGGTCTTCCCGCGAATCGCCGGCCCGGCTACTGTGCGCTCGAGACCGTGCGAGCTGCCTTCGGCCAGCGATGGGCGGGCTCGGCCCTGGATCGACTTCGACTCCGAGGAGGAGGCAGATGCCTGAAGACACGGCCCCCCAGGGGGGCAGCGAATCCCCCGCGCAATCCCTCTCGCCACGCACGCGGCCGAGCCGGGCAGGATGGGGTGGAGCGAGCAGATCAAGGTGATCGGCGGGCTGGTCGCCGTCGCCGTTGGTGTCGTTGCGGTGATGGTCATAACGCTCGTCGCTCTTGCCAAGGACAGCCAGACCGCCGGCACGATCGCGAGCGCCGCGGGCGGCGTGATCGCCTCGATCGTCGGCGCGTTCTTCGGCGTCAAGTTGGGGACGGACCAGAGCCGCAACGCCGCAGAGGGGGAGCGAAAGCAGGCGGCCAAGGCCGCGGTCTTCGCGGCTCACGTGCCGCCTGACAAAGCGGACAGGGTCCTGGGTATGGCCGAGTCGATCGCGAGCGGGAGCGTTCCGCCCGAGGCCGGCGGCCAGCGCTGATCGCCCTGGACCCGTCTCCGCCAGGATGGGTCGGCCCACCGTGGAGCCTGCTCGAGCCTTCGCAGCGGTCTGGGCGTGATCACAGGAAGCACGGCCGGACGTGGCGATGGCGGTGTCGCTCGCGGTTGCGGCACCGGCGAGCGCGTTCTCGTTCGGCAGCTTCATCACGCAGGGGAACGCCGCCGCCGGCTGGGTGGACGAGCCAAGCGCTCCGCCCGGAGCAACCGACGGGGGGTCGATGCTACTCGTGAACGGAAGCCGGGCGACGGACTTCGATGACGCGGCGCGCGCCCTTTTGGGACTTCGCACCGACGCCTGACACCAACCCGCCGAGCTTCGACTACGAGACGACGACCGCGGGCCGAAGCGAGGGATCGGCGCGTCTCCTCATCAGGTTCAGCGACGGTGGCAAGGGCGAGCTTAGGCCCGTGACGCTGGTCGCTGACCAGTGGACGCACGTGAGCGGCCTGGCCTCGGACTGGGATACGACCGGCGGTACTTGCGGGAGCCAGACGTAGTTTGGCGTGACCAATTCGCAGGTACTGGCCTGTCACGTGGAGCAACGATCATCGGGATGGAGGTGCTGAACGACAGCGCTGGAGGTATCCCGGCGGCTTCGAGGTCCTGGTCGACAACATCACCTACGCTGGACAGACCATCTCGAAGCACGCACCCCCGGCGTTGGGAACGAACGTCAACGTGACGCGGTCTCGGGGTCGGTCAACGTGCGCGTGGGCGCGCCTAACATCGCCCGCCTCGAGGGAACCGACAGCCTGCCGGTGGGAAGCACCGTCGACACCCGCCGGGGCCATGCGCAACTGGTCTCCTCCCGAGGGCGCCGTACCCAAGCAGCCAACTTCACGGGCGGGATCTTCAAGGTCAAGCAGTCCCGCAGGCGCCGCGCGCGGCCTCACGGACCTAGTCCTGAGCGGAAACCTCCCGGGCTGCTCGACCCGCGGCGCGGGGCTGTCCAGCGCCCGAGGTGATGAGCGGGCGGAGATGGCGAGGCGCGCCGGCGGCGGCGCCTGTGGGGCCGGGCCGGGGGCAATTCCGCACCCGGGGTCGCTATTCGTCGGGCTTCGTGCGGGGTACCAAGTGGCTGACCGCAGACAGCTGCAGCGGGACGCTCACGGTCGTTCGCCAGGACGTTGTGGCCGTGCGAGACTTCCAGCGCAAGAAGACGATCCTCGTGCACGCGGGCGGGCGCTACTTCGCGGAGAAGAAGAAGTAGCCGGAGGTCAGCGGGGAGGCGGCGGCCGGAGCTCCGGCACGGGCCGCGCGATCACAACCCGGGCCGTGTCGCCGCCGAGGATGCGGTTGCGATAGTCGAATTTCGTAGAGCTGTCGCCGCCTAGTCGTGGCGGCGCGGCGCGGTCGTGGGGGCGGGGCGCAGCGGCGGGGACCTGGGCTCATTGAGGCCCGTATATCGGGCCTGAAAGAGCCCAGCCCGGGAGGCCGCGCCGGGGCCTGGGTGGAACCGAGCCCGACCTGACGGACAGAGTGCTGCGCGGGCGCGGCGACCGTCCCCCAGTCAGCCGGCTAGCGAGGCTCGATCGGGGTGAGCAACCCCTCGTTCAGGCTCGCGGCCCAGACGCGTCCCTCGCCCACCCCCAGCCCGAAGGGCATGCCGCGCACGCGGACCTCCTCCTCCACTTTCCGGGAGGACGTGTCGATCTTCACCACCAAGGCCGCCCCCGCGCAGGTCACCCACACGCCCCCCTCGCCCGCGCGTACCTCGCGGGGGTTGTCGGGCGTCTTCACGCGCGCCACCGCGCGGGCGGAGGACGGATCTACGACCACGACCTGATCGCTGTCGCTGGCGGACACCCAGAGGTGTCCCGCTGCAAAGGCGATACCGCGCGGCGAGCCGTCGATCCGGACTTTCGCCGACGGCGTGCCGGTTGCCGGATCGAGCTTGGCCACGGCGCCGTCACCGCTCACAGTGACCCAGGGAGCCCTCCCGTCGAAGGCGAGCTGGATCGGCTCGGACCCCACGCTCGTCGTCCGCGGCGGCCCCCCTCCGGGGTCGATCCGCGTCACGCTCCCGGCGCCGCTGTTGGCCACCCAGACGGCGTTCCTACGGGCGAGTATGCCCTCCGGGGCGTCGCCCACCGGCACCTTGCCCACCGCCTCTCCGGTCCGAGTGTTGACCCGGCTCACGTCGTCGTCGTCCGTGTTGGTCACCCAGACCGTTCCGCCGGCCACGGCGACGCTGTCGGGGTTGGCGCCGACCTGTGTGGCGCTGGCCACGCTCCGGGAGGCGGGGTCTACTCGTAGGAGGGTCCCGCGATTCTTGTTGGCCACCCACACTGATCCCGCCCCAACCTCGACTCCGTCCGCGCCCCTGCCGACGTCGATCGGGGAGAGGGCGCGCGGCGACCCGCCGCCAGAGCCGCGCCGCCCACCCTGCTCGTCCGAGCCGCCCGCTAACACCAAGACGGCGACGGCAACCACCGCAACAGCCGCGGCGACAGCGGCGATCACGCCCAGGCGCCGGCGGGACGCTGAGCGCAGGCGCCGTGTGGGGCCGGTTGGCGGACCGGCCGGCGGGGGTGCTGGAGCGGCCGGCCCGGGAGCGGTCACCTCGGGAGGGGTGGGACCCGGAGGGGTCGGCCCGGGGGCGGTCGCCTCGGGAGGGGTCGCCTCAAGAGGGGTCGCCTCAGGAGGGGTCGGCCCCGGGGCGGTCGCCCCGGGGGTCAGCCGAGTAGGAGGCTCGAGCGGACCAGGCGGCGCTGGCTGGGTCGGCGCTGTCACGTCGCCCGCGAGCGCCTCGGCGAACTCGTCTGCGGTGTCGTAGCGGTCATCGGGGCTCTTTGCCATCGCCTTGGCCGCGACCGCCGCAAGCCCCTCCGGCACCTCGGGACGCAGGTCGCGCGCCGACGGCACCGGCTCATTCATGTGCGCGTACATCTTCGCCACGTCGCTGTCCTTCGGGAACGGGACCCGCGCCGTGAGCGTCTCGAACAGGACGCAGCCGAGCGCGTAAAGGTCGGAGCGGCCGTCGCCGCCCCCCGTCTCCAGCCGCTCCGGCGCGATGTAGTCCAGCGTGCCGACCACCGAGCCGACCCTCGTCAGGGCCGTCGTGCTGCCGAGATCGCGGGCGATGCCGAAGTCGGTGAGGTAGGCGTGCTCGCTTCCGCCGCTCCGCTCGATGAGAACGTTCGCCGGCTTCACGTCGCGGTGGATCAGGCCGCGCCGGTGGGCCGCCCCCAGCGCCTCGGCGAGTTGGCCCACGATCCTGGCCGCACGTCGCGGATCCAGCGCCCCCTCCGAGTCGATCAGCGCCCGCAGGTCGATGCCCTCGATGAATCGCATCACGAGATAGAGGAGGTCCTCGGTCTCCCCGGCGTCGTAGACCGGAATCACGTTTGGGTGCTCGATCGACGCGGCCAGCAGCGACTCGCGCTTGAACCGCTCCCTGAAGTCGGGGTTGCCGGCCACCTCCGGGGCGATGAGCTTCACCGCGACCCTGCGACGGAGCGATTCCTGCGTCGCCCGGTACACCACGCCCATCCCTCCCCGGCCGATCACCTCCTCGATCCGGCAGCCGGCTACGACGGACCCTGGAGCGGACTTGGCCATGTCGCCTTTATATAAGCGCGAATCCGGTTGCCTAGACCTGACGCGCGCCCGTGCCGGGAACGTAAGTGAGCGAGCGGCGGCCTAGGCGGTAACCTCGTCGGCCGCCAGCTGCTCGCCCTCCTCCTCGACCGTCCCGCTGGACGGCTCCTGCTCGGGCGGCAGCTCTCCGCCGCGCTCGGTGCCGGCGATCAGCTCGTCGGGCTGCTTCCGGTCCGGGACGAAGCCGGACTTCATGCCGAAGTAGACGGCCTGCGGATGGTGAGCCACGAGTGCCACGGTGGACTGCTCGGGCTCCACGGCGTGGCCGCTGGACAGCGTCATCCCGACCTCCTCGAGCCTCAGCAGCCGCCACACCTTCTCGTGCTCGGACTGGTCCGGGCAGGCCGGGTAGCCCCAGGAGTACCGGCGACCCTGGTCGAGGTCGATCCCGAGCCCGCGCCGCACATCGGAGTGAAGCCACTCGGCGAGGCCCTCCGCGGCCTGCACGCCGAGACCGTGGACGAAGAGCTGCTCGGAGAACTCGCCCTCGCGCTCGAGCCGCGCGATCAGCTCGGTGACCTCGGGCCCCACCGTCACGCCCTGAAGCGCGACCACGTCACGCTCGCCGGAATCGACCGGCCGGAAGAAGTCCGTTAGGCAGATGCGGTCGTGCTTAGGTTGGCGCGGGAAGACGAGCCGCTCGAGCTCGCGCTCGGGATCCTCCGGGTCATAGACGATCAGCTCGTTGCCGTCGGCGTTGCACGGGAAGTAGCCGAGCCGAGCGCGCGGGTGCAGGTAGTCCTCCTCGCGCCACATGCGCTCCAGCTTCGGGGCGAAGCCCTCGTCCCGACCGTCGCCCTCGACGATCTTGCGCCACTCCTCGCCCTTCTTGCCGCGCCCGCCCCAGTGGAGCTTGAACAGGACGTGCCTGTCCAGGTACGGGAAGACCTCGTCGAGCTCCACGTCGACGTCGCGAACGCCGAGGAACGGGGGCTTGGGGACCGGGTTGTCGGTAGGCGCGCTCGAGCGAACGGAGTCGTCCGTGACCGGGGGGGCGTCATCCTCGACCTCGGGCTTCTCACGCAGCTGCCTGGCCTCCTCGCGAACCTTGTTCCGGAGCGCCGCGCCGGCCTCCTCGTCGATCAGCGCGTCCACCGTGTCGAGCCCCTGGAAGGCGTCCTTGCAGTAGAACACGCCCGCCTCGTAGACCTCGTCGGAATCCTTGCCCCTCGGGTAGAGGATGCGGCGGCCGAAGTCGCGGTTGATGGCGGCGCCGCCCACCAGCACGGGGAACTCGAGCCCGCGCTCGTGCAGCTCCTGGACGCAGGTCGGCATCTGCTTGGAGGTCGACACGAGCAGCGCGGAGAGACCGATCGCGTCCGCCTCGTGCTCCACGGCCGCGTTGATGATCGCGTCTACCGGGACCTGCTTGCCCAGGTCGATCACGGTGTAGCCGTTGTTGGTGAGGATGGTGTTGACGAGCGACTTGCCGATGTCGTGCACGTCCCCGAACACTGTGGCGATCACGACCTTGCCCTTCGTGTGCCCCTCGATCCGCTCCAGATAGTTCTCGAGCCGGGCGACGGCGCGCTTCATGACCTCGGCCGACTGGAGCACGAACGGCAGGATCAGCTCGCCGGCGCCGAACTTGTCGCCCACCTCCTTCATCGCGGGGAGCAGGACGGTGTTGAGCGTCGGGACGGCGCCGATCTTCTCAACCGAGCGGTCGACCTGGTCCTCGACGCCCTCCTTCTTGCGCCGCAGGATGTGCCAGTGGAGCGCCTCCTCGGGCCCCATGTCGGCCGTGGGATCCGCGCCCGTCTCCTCCTCCGACTCGCCCTTCTGCTCGAAGTGAGCGATGAAGCGCTCGAGCGCGTCGTCGCGGCGGTTGAAGACGAGATCGTCCGTGAGCTCGCGCTCCTCCTCCGGGATCTCCGGATACGGGGTGATGTGGTTGGGGTTGACCATCGCCAGGTCGAGCCCCGCCTCCACGCAGTGGTGCAGGAAGACCGAGTTGAGCACCGCCCGGGCCGCCGGTGAGACTCCGAACGAAACGTTCGACACCCCCAGCGAGGTCTTCACGCCGGGGAGCTCCGCCTTGATGCGCCTGATGCCCTCGATCGTCTCGATGGCGCTGGGCTTCCATTCCTCGTCGCCCGTGGTGAGGGTGAAGGTGAGCGCGTCGAAGATCAGCAGCTCGGGATCGAGGCCGTGTTCGCCGCATGCGATGTCGCGGATGCGCGCGGCGATCTCGAGCTTGCGATCGGCCGTCTTGGCCATGCCCACCTCGTCGATCGTCAGGGCGATCAGCGCGGCGCCGTGTGCCCTGGCCAGCGGGATGACCCGGTCGGCCTTGTCGCGGCCGGCTTCGAGGTTGATGGAGTTGACGATCGCGCGGCCGGGGATCTGCTCGAGGGCGGCCTCGATTACCTCGGGCTCGGTGGAGTCGACCTGGACGGGGGCCGGCTGGCTGAGCGAGATCCGCTTGACCACCTGCCTCATCTGCTCGTCCTCGTCCTGGCGCTCGGTGAGCGCGACGCAGACGTCCAGCACGTGGGCGCCGCCCGTGACCTGGTCCTCGGCCACCTGCACGAGGGAGTCGTAATCCTCGGCGAGCAGCAGCTCCTTGGCCTTTCGCGAGCCCTGCGAGTTCACGCGCTCGCCGGTGAGCGTCGGCCGCGGCTCCTGCACGAGGGGCGTGGCGGTCATCATCGAAGAGAGGAGCGGTGCGGCCCCCTCCGGCCGCGGTCCCGCTTCGCGGCCGGACACCCTCTCCACGATCGCCCGGATGTGGTCGGGACCCGTTCCGCAGCAGCCGCCCACGATGGACACCCCATAGCGCTCGACGAACTCCTGCAGCGTGTTCGCCAACGGGTCCGGGTGCTCGGGGAAGATCGTCTCGCCGTCGGGGCCCTGGAGCGGCAGGCCGGCGTTGGGGATGCAATGCACCGGGACGGGGCAGTGCTCGCCCAGGAACCGGATCGCGTCGCGCATGTCCTCGGGACCGGTCGAGCAGTTCAACCCGATCGCCTGGACGTCGAGCGCGCTGAGGGTTGCGAGCACCGCCTGGATGTCCGTGCCGAGGAGCATCTTGCCCCCCTGCGGCAGCAGCGATACCGACGTCTGGATCGGGACGCTGCGGCCGGTGGTCTTGAAGGCCTCGCGAGCGCCGAAGACCGCCGCCTTCACCTCGAGGATGTCCTGGGCGGTCTCGATGATCAAGAGATCGGCTCCGCCCTCGATCAGCCCGCGGGCCTGCTCTGAGAAGACCTCCACGAGCTCGCCGAAGCTGATCCTGCCGAGCGTCGAGTCGTCGCTGGCCGGCAGGTACCCGGTGGGGCCGATCGAGCCCGCCACGAAGCGCCGGTCGCCGGCGGCCTCGCGCGCGAGGCGCGCGGCAGTGGCGTTGATCTCGAGCGTGTGCTCGCCGAGACCCCACTCTTCCAGCTTCAGGCGGCTGGCCTGGAAGCTGTCGGTCTCGACTACCTCGGCCCCGGCATCGAGCATCGACTCGTGAACTCCCCTGATGACGTCCGGGCGGCTCAGGACGAGCGCCTCGTGGCACTTGCCCTGAAGGCCGCCGTAGTCCTCACTCGTGAGGTCGAACTGCTCCAGGGTGGCCCCCATGCCGCCGTCGAAGACGACGACGCGCTCGCGGATCGCGCTCGTGTAGTCGCGGTCGGCCAAGGTCACGCCGATGCTAGCAACCTTGACATAGTTGTGTGAAGGTTTACGGCGCGAGGCCGAGCTCCCGCAGGGCCGTCTCCCGATCGGGCCAGAACTCGACCCGGGCGATGCGATTCCCGGAGAGGCTCTGCCGGGCCTGGTACGAGGTCGTGACCTCGGCTCCGCTGCCGCTGCCGCGGCCCACCCAGGTGGCGATGAAGACGAACGTGTTGCCGCCCTCGTCGATCAGCTCCTCGGGCTCGAGGATCAGGTCCTCCCAGACGTCGGCCCACTGCCTCGTGAGCTCGAGCAACCGCTCGTGCCCGCTGTAGGACTCGTCGAAGTCGCCGCCCCAGAGCCCGCCCGCTCCGAGCCGGGCGATCCGCACCTCGACGTCTGGGTGGTAGAAGCTCAGCAACGCCTCATCGTCGCGGCGGTTGTACGCCTCGGCGGCGCCGACGGTCCGCTCGACCAGGAAGGCCGTCCGGGGCGCCGAGCCAGGGGGCAGTGCCAGCAGCTCCTCGGGAGCCGCTCCCGGGTCGGCCTCGAGGCGCGGCGGCGGCCGCAGCGGGATCCGAACGCGCCCTTCGGTCACGGTGGTCAATCGTAGGCAGGATCCGCGTGTCCCGCCCTGCTTACGCCGCGCCCCCGAGGAGCGGGCCCGAATCGAACACCTATGCAGGCGCCGGTGCCAGCTCCTTCCGCAGCTGCCGCGCGGCGTCGACCATGTTGCGCAGCGCCGGCTCGACCTCGTCGTAGCGGCGCGTCTTGAGCCCGCAGTCGGGGTTCACCCAGAGCTGCTCCGGGTCGAGGACCCTGGCCGCCGCCCGGAGCAGATCGGCCGTCTCCTCTGGCGATGGGACGCGCGGCGAATGAATGTCGTAGACACCGGGACCCACCTCGCCCCGATAGCCCGTGCGCGCCCAGTCGTCCAGGAGCTCCATGCGCGAGCGGGCGGCCTCGATCAGCAGCACGTCCGCGTCCATCCGCTGGATCTGGTCGAGGATGTCGCCGAATTCCGAATAGCACATGTGGGTCTGGATCTGGGTCTCCTCGCTCACGCCGGAGGAGCAGATCCGGAAGGACTCGACGGCCCACTCGAGGTACTCGTTCCAACGCTCGTGGCGCAGCGGTAGCCCTTCCCGGATCGCGGGGTCGTCGATCTGAATGATCGGCACGCCGGCCCGCTCGAGGTCAAGCACCTCGTCCCGCAGTGCCAGAGCGATCTGACGGCAGGTGTCCGCCTCTGGCTGGTCGTCGCGCACGAACGACCACTTGAGCATCGTCAGCGGCGCGGTGAGCACGCCCTTGACTGGCCTGTCGGTGAGCGACTGCGCGTAGGTGATCCAGTCGATGGTGATCGGCTCGGGACGGGCCACGTCGCCGTAGATGATCGGCGGGCGCACGTAGCGGGAGCCGTACGACTGCACCCACGCGTTGTCCGTGAACGCGTAGCCCTCCATCCGCTCGCCGAAGTACTGGACCATGTCGTTGCGCTCGGGCTCGCCGTGGACGAGCACGTCGAGCCCGAGCTCCTCCTGCAGCCGGATCACCCGCTCGACCTCGGCCCTCATGCGCCGCTCGTACTCGGCCTCGTCGAGCTCGCCGCGGCGCAGGGCCATGCGGGCGGCGCGAAGGTCGGCCGTTTGGGGAAATGAGCCAATCGTCGTGGTGGGAAAGCTCGGCAGCCGTAGCCGCCCCCGCTGGGCCGCCCTGCGCCGCTCGAAGGCGCTCTGGCGGCGGGCGTGCGACCCGCCCAGCGCCGCCACGCGTTCGCGCACCGCAGGGTTGCGGGTGCGCGGGGAGGAGCGACGGGCATCGTGCAGAGCGGCGCTGCGATCGAGCTCCCGGGCGACCTCACCCGGATCCTCCAGCGCCCGTGCCAGGGTCACTAGCTCGTGCAGCTTCTGGACCGCGAACGCCATCCACCCCTTGAGCTCCTCGTCGAGGCCCGGCTCGTCGTCGACGTCGACCGGCACGTGCTGGAGCGAGCAGGAGGTGGACACCACGAGCTCCTCGGCGCGGGTCCGCAGCTCTGCGAGCAGGCCGAGGCTCGCGCGCAGGTCGTTCGCCCAGACGTTGCGGCCGTCGACGATGCCCGCGAACAGCGTCTTGCCGCCCAGGCCTCCCACCTCTCGCAGCAACTCGAGATTGCGCCCGCCGCGGGTGAAGTCGAGCCCGACCCCCTCCACGGAGAGATCACGCAGGGCGCTCAGGGCCTCACCGGCGTGGTCGAAGTAGGTGGCGACGGCGATGCGGGGGCGACCGTGAACGTCTCCGAGGCGCCCGTACGCCCGGCGGAGCGCATCCAGCTCCGGCTCGCCGCGATCCTCGACGAACGCCGGCTCGTGGAGCTCGACCCAATCGGCCCCGAGCTCCCCGAGCCGGCCGATCACCTGCGCGTAGACCTCCACCAGCGGATCGAGCAGGGTGAGGGGATCGAGCTCCTCGGGCGCGCCCTCGGCCGGCTTCGAGAGCAGCAGGTAGGTGACCGGTCCTACCAGGACGGGCTTCGTCTGGATGTCGAGCTCGCGCGCCTCCAGGTACTCGTCGAACGGCTTGGTGTCGGAGAGCTCAAAGCTCGTGTCGGGGCCGAGCTCCGGGACGATGAGGTGGTAGTTGGTGTCGAACCACTTGGTCATCTCCATGGCGGGCGCCTCCGAGGTGCCCCGCGCCATGGCGAAATAGGGGTCCTCGGCGCCCCGGAAGCGTTCCGGGACCGCGCCGACCAGCGCGGTCACGTCGAGCACCTGGTCGTAGAAGGAGAAGTCACCCGAGGGGATCAGCGGGATGCCGGCCTCGCGCATGAGCCGCCAGTTCTCGCGTCGAATCGCTTGGCCCGCCTCCGCGAGCTCTCCCCTCGAAGCTTCGCCGGCCCAGTAGCGCTCCGTGGCGAACTTCAGCTCGCGTCGCCGGCCGATGCGCGGGAAGCCGTGGACGTTCGAGAGGACCATGCCGCCCACTCTAGGGAAGCGGCTGCCCCTCGAGCTCGACTGGGGGCAGGTGGCGACCGACCGCGGTGCCAGGTGGTTCGTGTCGACAACTACTCGGACGTGGAGGAGGCCCGCCCGCGTCGCGGAGGCGGGCGGGGGCTAGGCCTCTGCCTCGGCGGCCTCGCCGTGGCGGCGCGTCAGCTCGACCGGGGCGGCGTGCAGCGCGCGCAGGCGCAGGTCCTTCCAGGTCATGCCCTCGTGCACCAGCGCGGGCATTCCCATCGTCACGGCGGTGGCGATCTCCACGGCCTGCAGGATGATCCCGTAGGCGAGCGCGTCCGTGTGCCCGACGTGATAGGCCGAGAGCACCGCCACGCAGGCCGCCTGGAAGACCCCGAGGTTGGACGGGGTTGCCGGGAGTGCGGCGGTCACGTTGACCGCGAACAGAACCGCGGCGGCCGCACCGATGCCGGCGCGCTCGTCGAGCCCGAGCGCTACGAGGAGCGCGTAGCAGGCAAGCCACTGGATCGCCCAGGCGGAGAGCTGCATCAGGGCCGCCCAGCCGCCGAGCCGGGGGCGACGGAAGACCTCGAGCCCCTTGCGTACCTGGAGCATCGCGCGGCGTGCTACCGCTGCCGCCTGCTGGACCCGCTGGAAGCGAGACGGCCGGCCCCGGCGCAGCAGCCAGGGAGCCGACACCACGAGTGCCAGCAGGACGATCGGCGCGATCGAGGCGATGACGAGCGCGTCCTCGCCGCCGCGGAACACCCCGACCGTCGCGAACATCACGGTCCCGAGGAGGCACAGCGCCAGGATGTTGAGAAGGGTCTGGGAGACGAGCGTGCCGAGCACGACCGGGAACCGGGCCCGCATGCGCCCCAGCCTCCTGGCGACGATCAGCGCCCGAGACGGCTCCCCGAGCCGGGCGGGCAAGGTCGCCGACATGAGCACGCCGATCATCGTTCCGCGCGCGGCGTCGCGCCGGCGCACCCGCACGCCGTGGCCGAGGGCGGCGCGCAGGATCGCATGCCATGCCTCGGCTCGAACCAGCATCGAGATGCACATCAGGGCGAACGCGACGAGCACCCAGACGAAGGTCGCGTCGACGATGGCGTGGCCGACACGCGAGATCCCGATTCGCTGGAGCGCCAGCATTGCCAGCCCGGCGCCCGCCGCGGCACCGGCCCCGACGAGCGCGCGCCTCAGGGTGCGCGCGGTGCGCCGCCGGCCGTCGCGCGGCGACTCCGGCTCGAGCGACGGGAGGCGGCTCGGCCCCACGCGCTCGCCCGGCTCCGCCGGCCGCAGTCCCGCCCGAGCGGCGACCCCCGCCATCCGCCCAACGGGCTGCGGCGTGGCGGCCGCGTCCTCGTAGACCTCGGTGACCTCGCCGGCGATCCGCGGCCAGGCGAAACGCTCGGCCCGCTCGCGCGCCGCTACCGCCATGCGCGCCCGGCGCTCCGGATCGAGCGCGAGCGAGCGCAGAGCCTCGCCCAGCGCGGCGGCGTCGCCCATCGGCACGAGCTCGCCGTCGACCCCGTCGCGCACCACGTCGCGGTAGCCCGCGATGTCGGATGCCACCACGGGCGTCGAGGAGGCGAACGCCTCGGTAAGCACCATCCCGAAGCTCTCGCCGCCGAGCGATGGAGCCACCAGCAGGTCGGCCAGGCCGAGCAGCTCCCACTTCTCCTCGTCCGAGACGGGGCCGGCGACCTCGACGCCCTCCGGGTCGAGCAGCAGCGGCTCCACCTCGGCCTGCGTCGCCCCGGCGACGGTCAGGCGCGCCTCCACGCCGGCGCCGCGCAGCGCCTCGAAGGCCCGAAGCAGGATCGGCAGGCCCTTGCGGCCCTCGGCGCGCCCGACGAACAGAAGCTTCAACGGGGCGCTCCCGTCCCGTGGCGTCGGCCGGGCGGCGCCGAGATCCACGCCGTTGGGCACGATGCGGTAGCGCCCCCCGTAGAAGCGGCGCCCGGTCCAGGCTGCGGCGTGCGACACGGCGATCCGGGCGGCGAGCTTGCCGTACAGGCGACGGGCGCCGAACACGTTGGCGGCGAGACCGTTCGTTACCAGGCTGGTGGAGTACGCGTGGAAGGTCGCGACGACCGGCACACGGGCGGCCTCGACCGCATACCAGCTCGCCACCGGCGCGTTTGGCTCATGGACGTGGACCACGTCGTAGCCGCCGTTCCGGAGCTCATGGCCAAGGACTCGTATGGCCGTCGGCGTGTAGGGGAGATTCGACACGGCGCCGTTCATCGGCACCCCCAGGGTCCGCCCCAAGGGGAGCGCGTACTCGGGTAGGGGCCGCCGCCGCGGGCGGGCGCCGCGATGCATCACGCGAGCGAGGCGGTCGTCAGGGTCGCTGGGGGCCAAGAGGCGCACGTAATGACCCTGCCGCAGGAGCTCCTCGGCCAGGGCCTCCACGTGCTGCCCGACACCGCCCGAATACGTGTACGAGTAGGGCGAGACGAGCGCTACGCGCACGGTCCCATCCTAGCCGAGCTTCCGGGTGCGACACTTTCGCCCATGGCAGAGCAGCGCAATTTCGTGAAATTCACCTTTCTGAAGGTCGATCCTGCCTGGCGGCGGCGCCCCCCCGTCGACCGGGCACAGGACAAGCGCGAGTTCGCCGCGGCCTGCCAGGCGTTCGCCGACGAGCACTTCCTCCGCACGTACTCCCTGGTGGGGACGCGCGGCGACTGCGACCTCATGGTGCGCGCGGTCGCCCCGAACCTCACTCCGATCCACGAGCTTCACGTGCTGCTCAACCAGAGCGGCCTGATGCGCTGGGCCGACATCGCGCACTCCTATCTCGCGATGACCAAGCCGTCCGTCTACTCCGAGGAGCCGACCCCGCTGGAGCCCCGTCCGGGCGCGGACGCGAGGTACCTGATCGTCTACCCGATGTGGAAGCGGCGGGACTGGTACAGGCTTCCCGCAGAGGAGCGAATGCGGATCATGCGCGGTCACATCGAGGTCGGGCGGCACCACACCACGATCGACATCAACACCGCGTACTCCTACGGGATCGACGACCAGGAGTTCGTGGTGTCCTTCGACGCGGACAATCCCGGGGAGTTCCTCGACCTGGTCCAGCAGCTGCGCGGCACCGAGTCGAGCGCATACACCGAGTCCGAGACGCCGATCTTCACCTGCATGTCGGCCTCCGTGGAGCGGGCCCTCGACGCGCTGGACGGCGAGCCGGCGCGGGCGCCCGCTTAGCGCGCGGGACGCGGCCGGAGCAGGCGAAAGTGCGCACGGGCGCGCTTCGAGAGGCTGCCGGAAGGGTCCCGCGCCCGGAGCACCATGCGGTAGCGGCCGGGACTGAGCTTTTGCCTCCGACTGATGCGGCCCTGGAAGCGCACCCGGTTGGTGCCCCGTCGGCCGGCGATCTTGAACGAGCCCCTGGCGAGCACCCACCGCACGCACCGGCGACGGTGGACGTTGCGAAGAGTCGTCCGGCGGCACTGCCCGCCGACACGCCTGCCGATTCTCCGACGCTGAAAGCGGAAGCTGACCCGGGCTCCCTCCGACAGGGTGAACCTGACGACGGTGCCGGCCCGCGCCCTCGACTGAAGTGCCGGAAGCCTCCGGCCGAGCCGGAACACGCGTCGGGAGAGGCGGACGTCCGAGATGCGAGGCGCGATGCGGTCGGCGGCTCTCGGGGATCCGTGGCACGAACCGCTCCCGTGGTCGGTGAACGTTCTCCCCGCCACCGGGACGAACTTCCAGCTGTAGCTCGACCGGTGGAGCGCGAGCCTGAGGACGCCGAAGGTGTGATTCTGGGCGACCTCGCTGTGGGCCTCCCGGCTCCCCAGGCCCCCGGTGAAGAACGCGCCACCGGTGCCCACCACGAACTGGCGGATGCCTCCGGCCCAGTCCAGCCTGCCGCTTCGGTCCTTCGGCGCGAACCGCTCGTAGTTGTGGCTGCTGGCCGATAGGAGGACGTCGGCGCCGGCGTCGTGGAGCGCCTCCCAGAACGGCTGCATCAGCTTGCTGCTGCCGCCGTGGCCCGAGCTCCAGCGCGGATCATGCCAGTACGCGAGCGTGCATCTGCTCGGGTGGGCGGCGAGGTCGGCGCGCAGCCAGCGCTCCTGTTGCGAGCCGGCCGAACAGGGGACGCGCGAGCAGACCGAGTTGAGCGCGACCAGGTGCCAGCTGCCGATGTTGAAGCTGTAGTAGCCCTTCCCCCTGGGGCCGGCGAGACCATTCGAAGCACCGCGGCCGTTGAAGTAGTCGAAGTAGCCCCGCCCCGTGCTCTCGTGGTTGCCGAGGATCGGGCGGCTGATCGACTTCACCCGCCCCCAGGTCGGGTGATAGACCGCCATGATGTTCGACAGGGAGGCGCTGTTGTACTGGACGTCGCCGAGCGGGAGCACGGCGGCGAGCCCTCCGCCCACCAGCAGGTTGGAGGTCGCCCGCTGGCGGCAGCGCGTGCTGGTCCCTGCTCCTCCGTTGTAGCCGGGGTCGTCCGGAGCGCAGGCGATGTCGCCGGCGGCCGCGATGACCGGGTCGGCGTCGGCTTCGGCCGGAAGGCTGCCCGACAGCGCGACCGCGACCGCCACGAGAATCAAGAGTCGGCGCACAGTGCCGAGAAGCATCCGCGGGGGAGGCGCCGGCGGACGTAGTGCCGAAGGGGGCGCGGCCCGCTGACTACAGGCCGACCAGGCGGACATAGCTCCGGAGGAGAAGTGGGCGAGCGATCAACCGCCGGTCCGCCACTCCCACGAAGCGCACCCGCCCGCGGCGTGCCTGGAACACCACGCGCCGCGCCCTGCCCGTGCCCGCGTAGAGGCCGCGGCCCAGCCGGCGCACCCTATGGGCGCGCCGCACCAGGCGGAGGGTCACCCCGGGTCGGATGCGTCCGCGGCGGTGGCCGCGCGCGGTGCTCACGACCAGTCGCGCAGGGCCGCCGCGGGAGAAGCCCACGAGCGCCCGCCCGCGGCTGCCGCTGACACAGTAGCGCCAGGCGCGGCGCCGCTGCGCTCGCGGCGGCGGCGCCTGCTGCAGCAGGGCGGGCTTGCCGAGACCGAGCCTCAGCCGCCCGATCTCGCG
>DATFQM010000080.1:0-2154 GCA_035264265.1 Thermoleophilaceae bacterium | reverse complement strand
TTCAGCAGGAGCGCCAGCAGCACGAGAGCGGCGGGCACGGACGCGGCCAGGTTGCGTGGGATGTAGAGCGAGGAGCCGGTGGCGCCGTAGAGAAGCAGCCCGATCGGGGTAGCGAGCGCAAGAACCGCGACGAGCCCGGCCTCGGAGCGCAAGGAAGGAGCCAGGCCGCCAAGGCCCGCGGGGCGTCGGACGGCAGCCGCGCCCACCAGCGCGGCCAGGAACAGCACGAGCAGGAGCCCCCGCGCGCCCGGCGAGTTACCCAGCGAGAGGAACGGATGCCCGACCAGCGCCACGAGTGGGAGCTCGAAGACGCGCCCGACGTTCAGCGGAAAGAGCTCCCCGATGATCTCGATGCCGACGTCGTTCCGGCGCTGCTCGAGGAACCCCGGCAGCCATGGGAGATATCCGACGGCGATCGCCACTCCGGCGATTCCGAGCTCCCGTAGCCATTCGCGGTGGGTCCACAGCGCCCACACCGCCTGGGTGACGATCACGAACACCGCCGTGTAGTGGGTCCAGAGCGCGCCGCAGGCGGACAGGGCGTAGACGACCCACCAGCGTCGCTCCCCACCCTCCACAGCCCGCAGCAGGGCCAGCGTGGACAGCGCCACCAGGAACATCATGGTCGCGTACGCTCGCGCCTCGTCCGAGTACCAGATGGCAAACGGGGTCAGCGCCATGAGGGCCGCGGCCAGCAATCCCGCCCGGGCATTTCCCATTCGCCTGGCAAGGACGAAGACCAGCGGCACGATTGCCGTGCCCAGGATCAGCGATGGAAGGCGAACGAGGACGGTGCTGTCCCCTCCGAACTGCACCGCAAGCCAGGCCAGGCCGTAGTGCAGGGGCGGTGTGATGGACGTGTGGTAAACGGCATCCCACACGCCCCGCAGGCCGTTCTCGGTGACGATGGCGTGGGTGAAGTACTCGTCCCCGTAGAGCGTCTGGTCGACACCCACCACACGCAGGGCGAACGCAATCGCGGTCACAACACCGAGCGAGAGCAGCGGCGCGTGCCCGTCTCGCGCGATCCCACGCACGACCGTGGGGCGCGCCCGCACGCTATGCGCCATGCGGGAGGGCAGCCGGAGTCATCAGAGGTCGCGCGAGCACACCCTGCCAGGGGAACAGGGAGATCCAGCGAACGGGCTCCAGCTCGGCGGCCACCGCCCCCAGGAAGCCGCGACGGCCCCAGGTCGAGAGGTGCCCCGGAGTGGAACCCAGGCGCGACCAGTAGCGCCCGCGGGCGAGGTTGCCCGTGCGGAAGAAGGGCTCGTGGGGCACCGTGAGAAAGAGATGGCCGGTGCATACCCGGCCGAGCTCTCGGAGTGCGATCTCGGGCTGATGGAGGTGCTCGAGCACCTCGATGCAGAGCACGAGGTCGAAGGTGTCGTCTGGGAAGGGGAGCGCGCGCAGATCACCCTCCACGGCGTGCAGGCCGGGGTTCCGGGCCCGGAAAGCGGTCAGTGCCTCGGCCCGCCCCTCGACGCCCGTGATCTCATTGCCGGGCAGCGCCTTGGCGAGCCACTGCGTGACGTGCCCCTCTCCACACCCGGCGTCGAGGAGGCTACGGGGCGCGAGCGGGCCGATCTCGTCTAGCAGCCGGGCGCGAAACCGAGCCAGGAGCCGACGCTCGACGCGGCCTGCTCGTTCGTACTTGGCCGAGTTGTCGGTGTCCTGTCCAAACCGGCCGTCCGCAGCGTCTCGCCGTCGGCGCACCGAGGCATCGTATTGCCAGCCGCCCGCCAGGCACGCCGGTGACTGTCGCCTGGCCCGTGAGCACCTGCGCTCGCGCAAAGGGGGCGCGAATATAGTGCCGCCATGCGGTCGACGAGGCTCCTCGGCACCGCGCCCTCGGGGGAGGACGGGCGCCGGCCCGCAGGCGGCGGCGTGGATGTGTCGGTGGTGATTCCGGTCTTCAACGAGCGTGAGGCGCTGGAGACGCTCCTCGCCGAGGTCGGGGAGGCCTGCTCGAGAATGGGCCGGCCCTGGGAGGTCGTCGTCGTCGACGACGGGTCAACCGACGGATCGAGCGAGGTGCTCGAGCGGTTCGCCAGGGAGCGGGAGCCAGTCCGCTTGGTGCGGCTGCGGCGTAACTTCGGCAAGTCGGTCGCCCTGCGGGCGGGATTCGACCAAACCCGTGGCGCGGTCGTGGTC
>DATFQM010000079.1:0-29908 GCA_035264265.1 Thermoleophilaceae bacterium | reverse complement strand
ATTGCCGCTTTTCCAGTCCCGCTCGAAGACGACCTGCGTCCCATCCGGCGAGAATGCCGGGCAGTACAGGTCCCAGCCGCGCCTGTGGCGATCCGGAGCCGGCTGGCCCGGCCATTCGCCTTCATCCCACCTAGATCCCGCTGCGCAGGCGCCGGTCGCAGTTGTCGCAGTGCTCGTAGACGATCCTGTCGCCCGCTCGCCGAGTACGAGCCGTCGAAGTCCTCCCAGTCGTCTCGCCTGCGCCGGCAGCGACGCGGCAGCTTGCGGCTGGCGGAGCCGATTCAAGTGCACCTGGGTGGAGACTCGGTGTCCGTTCCTCCCTGCCGTTTGCCGCAAACCTGAACCGTGCGAGAGCCCCTCCACCAGGACTCCCGGCAGCCCTGGTGGTGCCACGTCCCCCGCGGTTAGGCTCCCGCCGTGGCCGCACGCCGCGGCATCTTCGTCGCCCCGTTCGAGGAGCTCTCGGAGCCCGCGCTGGTGGCCGAGCTCGCCGCTCACGCCGAGCAGCGCGGGTGGGACGGTTTCTTCGTCTGGGACCACGTCGCTTACCGAGAGCCGGTTCGCGCGGTGGCCGACCCGTGGGTCACGCTCGCTGCGGTCGCGGTTGCCACGCGGCGGCTGGTCATCGGTCCCCTGGTGACGCCGATCGCCCGCCGGCGCCCGCACCAGCTCGCCCGCGAGACGGTGACGCTCGATCGGCTCAGCGGCGGCCGGCTCGTGCTGGGTGTCGGGCTCGGGAGCGACCGTACCGGAGAGTTCGATCCGGACAGGTTCGGCGAGGAGGGCAACCCGCGCGCGCGGGCGGGCCTGCTGGACGAGGGGCTCGACCGGCTGCTCGCCTACTGGGACGGGGAGTTCGAGCCCGGCCCGGTGCAGCGCCCGCGGATCCCGGTTTGGGTCGCGGCGCGCTGGCCGCACCGGCGCCCGTTGCGCCGTGCGGCGCGGTTCGACGGGGTGTTCCCAATCGACCTGCCCGGCCCGGAGGCGTTGGCGGAGCTGGCCGCGGAGGTTCGGGCGCTCCGGGAGTCCGAGGAGGGCTTCGACCTGGTCGTGACGAACCCGCCGGGGACCGACCCGGCGCCCTGGATCGATGCGGGCGCCACCTGGTGCCTGACCGGATTCGGCCCGAAGCCCACCGCGGACGAGGTGGGGCGGGCGATCGACGGATAGCGGCGGATACCTCGGCGCATGGTGTTCCTGGAATCGGTCTGAGCTGGTGCATCAGGCCCCGGATGCTTCGGCTGAAGCGCTCGTGCCGCGTGGCCCGGTGGCGGTACGGTGTGCGGGACGTGAGCGGCTTCGTCTCTCGTGGATTCAGCCGCCGGCGCCGGACGCCGGGGGAGCTCGCCGACCGGCTCCCGCCGGGTCAATACGCCGAGCCCGGCTTCCCCGTGCTCACCGCCGGGCCGACGCCCCGCATCGACACCGACGCTTGGGGCTTCCGGATTGACGGGATGGTCGCCCAGGAGAAAGAGTGGACGTGGGACGAGTTCCACAAGCTGCCCTTCGAGACGGTGCCCTGCGACATCCACTGCGTGACCAAGTGGTCGAAGCTCGGGACCACCTTCGGCGGCGTGTCCGTGGACGTGCTGCTGGAGGGCGTCGAGCCACAGGGCGACTTCGTCATGGAGTACTCCTATGGCGGCTACACGACCAACGTGCCGCTCGCCGACCTCATGGACGGCAAGGCCTGGATCGTGACGGAGCACGAGGGTGAGCCGCTTCCGCGCGAGCACGGCGGGCCGGCTCGGATGCTCGTGCCGCATCTCTACTTCTGGAAGAGCGCCAAGTGGGTGGCCGGTCTGCGGATCATGGACCACGACGAGCCGGGGTTCTGGGAGCAGAACGGGTACCACAACTACGGCGACCCCTGGAAGGAGCAGCGCTATTGGACCGACTGACCCCGGTCGAGCAGCGCGCGCCGGGCAAGTGGCAGATCGGGACTGTCGCCTCGATCAAGCACGAAACGCCGCGGGTCAAGTCGTTCACCATCGAGCTGCCGATGTGGATGCCCCACCTGCCGGGCCAGCACTACGACGTCCGGCTGACGGCCCCGGACGGCTACCGCGCCCAGCGCTCGTACTCGATCGCCTCCTCACCGCTGGACGAGGGGCGGATCGAGCTGAAATCGACCGGCTCGAGGACGGCGAAGTGTCCCCCTACTTCCACGATGTCGTGATCGAGGGCGACCAGGTCGAGGTGCGGGGGCCGTTCACCTCCTACTTCGTCTGGCGCGGGGAGGCCCCGGTGCTGCTGCTCGGCGGCGGCTCGGGGGTGGTCCCCCTGATGGCGATGCTTCGCCACCGGCGCCGCACGATGCCCGAGCTCCCGATGCGGCTCGTCTACTCCGTCAGATCGGCCGAGGACGTGATCTACGCGGACGAGCTCGGCGACGACGCCGTCCTCACCTTCACTCGCGAGGCGCCCGAGGGCTGGTCGGGCCACGCGGGCCGCGTCGATGCCGCGCTGGTCGCCGAGGCACGAGTGGAACCGGGGATCGCCTTCATCTGCGGCTCGAATGGTTTCGTCGAAACGGCCTCACAGCTGGTGCTGGACGCGGGGTTCGAGCCGAGAATGATTCGCACCGAGCGCTTCGGGCCGACCGGCTGATGGCCCCTCGCACTCGCGTCCTGACGTTCGGGTCGGCCGCCGTGCTCGTCGTCGCCGGTGCGTTGTGCGGGATCCTGGTCAGCGGAGTGGTGGGGGAGGTGCTCGCCATCGGCCTAGTGCTGCTCGGGCTCGGCGGAGCCCTGCTCCTCCTGTTCTTCGAGGTCGGCCTGAGTGAGGACCGGGACCGGGCCAGAGAGGACGAGCGTCGACGTGAGCGGGCGGCACGGCGCGTCCACCCCGGGCGCCGGCCGCGCTTCCAGTGGCCGCGGCGCCCCGGGTGAGCCCTGTCGTGAAGCTGATCGACCGGGTGCGCAGACTCTGCCTCTCCCTCCCGGAGGCATTCGAGCTCGAAGCCTGGGAGCACCCAACGTTCCGTGTCGGCAGCGGCCGGGGCAAGATGTTCTGCATCGCGGCGGAGGACGGGTCGTCGATCAGGCTGAAGGCCGACCCCGCCGAGCGGGAGGCCCTGCTGGTACAGGGTGAGCCCTTCTACATGCCGGCCTACGTGGGGACCAAGGGTTGGATCGGAATCAACCTGGACGATCGTCGAACTGACTGGGAAGAGGTCGCCGAGCTGATAGCCACCGGGTACTGCCTCATCGCGCCGAAGCGCCTGGCCCGGCAGGTCACAAGCCCGCCCTCGCTCGAGGGCTGACTTGCGGCTCCCGTCGCGACCGCGCGCCCGGTTCAGCCGGTCGGAAGCGAGGAGCCGGTCGCCACTCATGCTGCAGAGCCGGCGTAGAATCGGACCCGTGCCTGGCTGACGCTAGAGAGTCGCACCCGAGTGGCTCGGCGGCGGTGCCCGTGCGCCGCCTCGAGAATCCATCACATCGTTGCAGTGACCGAAAGGGGGCCGACGCCGGCGAAGCGCGTTCTGGAGACATGTACCGGCTATAAAACGCGCCCATGGCCGACCTGGAGACAGCGCCGTTCGGCGCGTGGCGCTCGCCGATCTCCGCCGAGCTGGTCGCGCGGGCCGGGACCCGACTTGCCGAGCCGCTGATCGGCGACGACGAAGCCGCCTGGTGGCTCGAGGGCAGGCCTGCAGAAGGCGGCCGCACCGTGCTCGTGCGCCGTCTGCCGGGCGGCGAGCAGGCGGACGTCACACCGCAGGGGTTCTACGTGCGTACGCGGGTTCACGAGTACGGCGGCGGTGCCTGGCTCCTGCACGGGGAAACCGCCTTCTTCTCGAACTTCGAGGACCAGCGGCTCTACCGCCAAGGCCTTCGCGAGGCGCCCCGCCCGATCACCCCCGAGGCGCCGGTGGCCGCCGGGCTGCGCTACGCCGACGGGCGGGCCACCGCGGACGGCCGGCTGATCGTCTGCGTGCGGGAGTCTCACATCGACGAGGAGGTCGTGAACGAGCTCGTGGCCGTGCCGGCGGACGGCTCGGCCGAGCCTCTCGTGGTCGCGACCGGCCGTGACTTCTACTCGTTCCCCCGTGTCAGCCCGGACGGCGAGGCGCTCGCCTGGACCTGCTGGGACCACCCGAACATGCCCTGGGACGGCACGGAGCTGTGGGTCGCTCCCCTGAGCCCTGCTGGCGAGCTCGGCGAGCCGGAGCTGGTCGCAGGTGGCCCCGACGAGTCGATCTTCCAGCCCGACTGGAGCCCGGACGGCAAGCTGCACTTCGTCTCGGACCGCACGGGCTGGTGGAACCTGTACC
Organism: Thermoleophilaceae bacterium; assembly: GCA_035264265.1. GTDB lineage: Bacteria > Actinomycetota > Thermoleophilia > Solirubrobacterales > Thermoleophilaceae > DASXBA01. The sequence continues at coordinate 25,632 of DATFQM010000079.1, read as the reverse complement.
GGCAGCGCGACGGCGCGGTGGAGGCGCTCACCTCGGAGGAGGCGGAGCTCGGCCACCCCCAGTGGCTGTTCGGCGGCTCCACGTACGCGTTCCTCCCCGACGGATCGATCGCATGCGTGCGGTGTGACCGGGGCGAAGAGCGCCTCTGCCTGATCGCGCCGGGCGCCAGCGAGCCGGAGGACCTCGGGCTGCCCTACACGTCATTCGAGTTTCCCTGCCTGCGGAGCCGCGGGACCACGATCGTGTTCGTCGCGGGGAGCCCCGCGCAGGAGGCGGAGGTTGTATCCGTCGAGCTGCCCGGGGGCGAGCCAACCGCGCTCAGGACCTCAAGTGAGGAGCCCGTTGACGTCGCTTACGCCTCACTGCCGCGAGCGGTCGAGTTCCCCACGGAGGGCGGGCTCGCCGCGCACGCCTTCTACTACCCGCCCGCAAACCCCGACTTCGCCGGTCCGGAGGACGAGCGGCCCCCGCTGATCGTGGAGATCCATGGCGGTCCAACCAGCCACCGTTGCCCCGAGCTTCGCAGGGGGGTCCTGTTCTGGACGAGCCGCGGCTTCGGAGTGGTGGACGTCAACTACGGCGGCAGCACCGGCTTCGGCCGCGCCTACCGCGAGCGGCTGCGCGGCTCCTGGGGGATCGTCGACACCGCGGACTGCATCGCGGCCGCGCGGTATCTGGCCGACGCCGACGAAGCGGACGGCGACAGGCTCCTGATCCACGGAGGCAGCGCCGGCGGTTACACGACGCTCTGTGCGCTCGTCTTCCGTGACGACTTCGCGAGCGGCGCGAGCTACTACGGGGTCGCCGATGCGGAGACGCTGGCTCGGGACACACACAAATTCGAGTCTCGCTACCTGGATGGCCTCATCGGTCCGTATCCGGAGGCCGCGGAGACCTATCGGGCGCGCTCGCCGATCCACTTCGCTGAGCGGCTGCGCTCGCCGGTGATCCTCTTCCAGGGCCTGGAGGACGAGGTCGTGCCTCCGTCTCAGGCGCAGGAGATGGTGGCCGCCCTGCGCGCGAACGGGATTCCCCACGCCTACCTGGCATTCGAGGGCGAGCAGCACGGCTTCAGGCGCGCTGAGACGATCGTCCGCTGCCACGAGGCGGAGCTCTTCTTCTACGGCGAAATCCTCGACTTCGAGCCTGCCGACACGATCGAGCCGGTCACGATCGAGGGCCGCTGAGCGCCCCGCGCGCGCCCCGCCGGGGCGGCGCCGCTGATGCCCGCTGGCGCGCCCATTGGGCGAGTACCTGGCTTCCACGCACGGGCGCATGTCCATCGCGGCTGACGCGGCGACCGTTAGTCTCGGCTCGTGGAAATCGCGGGCGCGCAAGCGGGGTGACGGCTCGGCTGCTGCTCGAGTACGACGGCGCCGCGTTCGCGGGCTGGGCGAGGCAGCCGGGGATGCGCACGGTGCAGGAGACGGTAGAGGGAGCGATCGTGACCGTCCTGGGTGCGCCGGTCGAGCTCGCGGTCGCCGGTCGAACCGACGCCGGCGTCCACGCTCGCGGGCAGGTGGCGAGCCATCCCGGTGAGGCACCACCGGTCGATTCGCTCAACGGAGTATTGCCGCCCGACGTACGGGTGCTCGCGAGCGAGCCGGCCCCGGACGGCTTCGACGCCCGTCGCGATGCCAGGAGCCGCACCTACCGCTACCGCGTTCACACCCGACGGCAGTCGAGCCCGTTCGAGCGGGGCCGTGCCTTGCACTGGCCGCGCCCGGTCGACCGCGCTGTCCTCGCCGCCTGCGCGGAGGCGACACTCGGCGCCCATGACTTCACCGCCTTCACCCCCGCGCAAACGGATCATGTGCGCTTCGAGCGCCACGTCATGCGGGCCGAATGGCGCGAGGAGCCCCACCGGGTAGTCGCCTTCTGGATCGAGGCGGACACCTTCATGCGCCACATGGTCCGGACCCTGATCGGCACGATGCTCGCCGTCGCGAGCGGGCGCATAAGCCTCGCGAGCTACCACCGGCTGCTGACCGGTAGGCCGCGGGAGGAGGCTGGTGACAGCGCCCCGGCGCACGGGCTGTATCTGGAATCCGTTCGTTACTGAGGCTTCGCGATTCCGTCGGTTTCTGCCGCCCGAGCACGACTATCCTCAAGGTCCGTCGTATGAAGGTCCTGCTCACCAACGACGACGGCATCCAGGCCATGGGCCTCGACGCCATGCGTCACGCTCTGCTCGAGGTCCCCGGCGTCGAGCTCGCCGTGATCGCGCCGGAATCGAACCGCAGTGCGACAGCGCGGAGCATCACCACGAGCAAGCCCCTGTGGGTCGAGGAGGTGGAGTTCGGCGACGGGACCACCGGCTTCGCCACCGACGGCACGCCGGTGGACTGCGTCCGCTTCGCGGCGCTCGGCCTGGTGGAGTCGGAGCCGGGGCTGATCGTCTCGGGGATCAACCACGGCTCGAACCTCGGGGACGACATCACCTACTCAGGCACCGTGGCGGCGGCCCTCGAGGGGATCGTCCTGGGCATCCCCGCGATCGCCGTCTCCCAGCAGGCGGAGCGGGGCGTGGTCGACTTCCGGGCCGGGCGCCAGTGGCAGCCGGAGGACTTCGAGCAGGCGGCTGCATTCGTCGCTCGCATGGTGGAGGCGCTCGAGAGGGTTCCGATGCCCGAGGGGACCCTGCTCAACGTCAACTGCCCGGCGGGCACGGTTCGCGGCGCCACGTCCTGCCGTCTGGGCAAGCGGATCTACCGCGACAGGCTCGAGCTCGCCGAGGACTCCGCCCACGGCGGCCACACGCCCGGCCGTCGCCGCTACCAGATCTACGGGGAAGAGCCCGGCTACCACCGGGAGCAAGGCACGGACTTCGCCGCGATCGCGCACGGCCGCCTCGCGGTCACGCCGCTTCACTTCGACCTGACGGATCAAGCGGGGGTGGAGGACCTGGCAGGCTTCGACCTCGACGGGCTCTTGCGCCCGGCGGCGCGCGAGGTGTGAGCCGTGGCGAAGGCGGCCGCTGAATCGGCGCCACGAGAGCCGATGACGAAGGCGGTGCGTGAGCGGGCCGCCGAGCTAAGGCGGCAGCTCGAGTACCACAACCACTGCTACTACGTCCTCGACGACCCCGAGATCTCGGACCTCGACTACGACCGGCTGCTCAATGAGCTACGCGACTTGGAGGCCAAGCATCCCGAGCTTCTCACGCCGGACTCGCCCACCCAGCGCGTGGGCGCCAAGCCGCTCGACAAGTTCGAGCACGTCCGTCACCTCCAGCCGATGCTCTCGCTGGGCAACGCCCGCAACGAGCAGGAGCTGCGCGCATGGGTCGAGCGCAACGAGGCCCGCCTGAAGAAGGAAGCTCTGCAGGATGACCCCTCCGCGCGCACCAGTGGAGCGGAGGACGGGGCCATCCGATTCGTAACCGAGCCCAAAATCGACGGGCTCGCAGTCACCCTCGTCTACCAGGACGGCAGCTTGGTGCGGGGCGCGACGCGCGGGGACGGCGAGATCGGCGAGGACGTCACGCAGAACCTGCGCACGATCAACGCCATACCGCTGAGGATCGACGACCCTCCGCGCCTGATCGAGGTGCGCGGCGAGGTCTACCTCCCGCTCCAGGCCTTCGCGCGCCTCAACGAGCAGCGGGCGGAGGCGGGCGAGCCGACCTTCGCCAATCCCCGCAACTCGGCAGCGGGGTCGATTCGCCAGCTCGACCCCCAGATCGCGGCCGCCAGGCCGCTGTCCATCTGGTGCTACGGGGTGGGGGCCAGCGAGGGCGTCGAGTTCGGCTCTCACTTCGAGTCACTCGAGTGGCTGCGGAGCCACGGGTTCAAGGTCAACCCGGACGTGGAGATCCACGACACGGTCGAGGACACGATCGCGGCGTGTCGGGCCTGGGAGGAGCGCCGCGACCGACTGGACTTCGAGATCGACGGGGTCGTGGTGAAGGTCGACGATCTGGCACAGCAGCGTCGGCTCGGCGTGGTCGGGCGAGAGCCGAGAGGCGCCGTGGCCTGGAAGTTCGCCCCCAGCACCGCCACGACCACCCTCAAGCGGATCGCCTGGAACGTCGGCCGCACGGGCCACCTGGTGCCGTTCGCGCAGCTCGAGCCCGTGCAGGTGTCGGGCGTGATCGTGAAGCTCGCCACCCTCCACAACGAGGAGGACCTGCGACGCAAGGACGTCCGCGAGGGGGACGAGGTCATCGTGCTGAGGGCGGGCGACGTGATCCCCCAGGTGGTGTCGCCGACCGCGAAGGCCCAGAAGCGAAAGGGCCGCGACGCTCCCCCCGAGCCGCCCACCACCTGCCCGTCGTGCGGCACGACCACCGTAAAGCCGGAAGACGGCGTGTGGACGATCTGCCCCAACCGCGCGTCCTGCCCTGGACAGCTGTTCCAGGCGGTCAAGCACTTCGTGAGTAAGGGAGCCATGGACATCGAGGGGCTCGGTGAGGAGAACGTCCGGCGCTTCCTGCGGGAGGAGCTGATCCGCAGCGTGCCCGACATCTACGCGCTGGACGCCGAGCGGCTGACGCAGCTCGACGGCTTCGGCGAGACGTCGGCGGCCAACCTGCTCACCTCGATCGAGGCCTCCAAGGAGACCCCCTACTTCCGGGTCCTCTACGCACTCGGCATCCCCGGGATCGGATACGTCAACGCTCGAGCCCTGGCCCAGCAGTTCCGCTCGGTGGACGCCCTCATGGGGGCGTCCACGGAGCAGATCGTGGAGACGCCGGGCATCGGGCCCGTATTGGCCGACACGATCCGCCAGACCCTCGCCGAGGAGCGGACCCGGGAGCTCGTCGAGCGGCTGCGGGGCCACGGGCTCAGCCTCGAGACGGAGGGGGCGGAGGCGGCCCCACCGGAGGGTCCGCTCTCGGGCAAGACGCTCGTGGTCACAGGCACGCTGCCGAGCCTCTCCCGCGACGAGGCCACTCAGCGGATCGAGGCCGCCGGCGGCAAGGTCACGGGTTCGGTCTCGGGGAAGACCGACTACGTGGTGGCGGGGAGCGATCCTGGCTCGAAGTACACCAAGGCCCAGGAGATCGGCACCGAGATCATCGACGAGGAGCGGCTGCTCGAGCTGCTTGGCTCGGTGGGCAGCACGCAACAAGCATGATGGGGGCTCCGCCAGGCGGCCTAGTCTCCGCCAGCTAGCGCACGCCCGCGATCGCCTGCGCCATCGCGTCCTGCAGGCGGCGGGCCGGCGCCGGGCGCACGCTGTTCATCAGGATCGAGAAGACGTACACGTCTCCCGAGCGGGCCGTGCAGTAGCCGGACAGGGCGCTGACGTTGCTCAGGGTGCCGGTCTTGGCATGGCAGCGGCCCCGCGCCGGGCCCCCGCGCATCCGGCCGGCGAGCGTCCCGTCGCTCCCGGCCTCCGGCAGCGAGCGGTAGAAGGCGCCGAACTCACGGCGGCTGATCATCGCGAGCAGCAGGCGCCCCACCCGATAGGGCGAGGCCCGGTCCGCCCGAGACAGGCCCGAGCCGTCCACCAACCGGACCCGCGAACCTACCCGGCGGGCGAAGCCGGCGGCAAGGCGGGCACCGCGCGGCGTGGTGCCCTTGCCCGTCGCATGGAGCGCCAGGTCCTTCAGCAGCATCTCCGCGAAGAAGTTGTCGGAGGGTTTGTTGGTCATCCTCGCGAGGTGCTCCATGCTCGGCGAGTCGACTCTCGCCAAGACGTTCGCCGAGGACGGGACGCGGCCCCTTCTGGGCGTCTTCGCCACCTGCACGCCGCGTCGCTCGAGGGCGGCGTCGAGCCGCCGCGCCGCGAACAGAGAGGGCTTCACCTGGAAGGCCGATCCGCCCGAGCCCGCCAGGCCGCGGTTGAAGGACAGAGCGCTCAGCGGCCCCACCCAGAACGAGGTTCCGAAGCCGGAGGCCGGGCCACCGCGGAGCGAGTCGAAGCGGGATTCGTCCCCGTAAACGCGGCCAGTCACCCTTGCGATGCCGGTCATCGCGACGCGGGCGGCAAGGGTCTCGACTGTCCCTCCCCGGCCGTAGTTGCGCCGGACGAAGCGGCGGCTGCCGAACGTCGGGTCACCGCCGCCCCTCATGTAGAGACTTCCGTGCCAGACCCCGTCCGCGCCGAGGCTACCGGCGCCCAGGACCTCGGTGCCCAGCGTGGCCTCGGGACCGAAGCGGTCCAGTGCGGCGGCGGTCGTGAAGAGCTTGGTGTTGGAGGCGAGTATTCGGGCCCGGTTCTCCCTCCAACGAAGGACCGGGCGCCCGTCCGTCGCGTTGTAGACGTATGCGCCCGAGAAGGCTCCCGCGGGCCGCATCCCCCCGGCCAGTCTGCTGGACAGGGAGGCGGCGGCGGCGGCCGGAGCAAGCAGGGCGATGGCGGCAGCGAACACGGCCGCACGGATGCCGAGCCTGGGACGCAGCACCGAGGATGGAACACGCCAGTGGCCGGAGCGGTGCGGTTGCGCCGCGAGTTAGTGGATAATCGACGTCAGATGGGCGAGGTCGTCAAGCTCGAGAAGCCCTCGACCGCCCGGCGGAAGACTCCTGCGAAGGCGCCTCGCCGGCGGCGCCGCGCGCGGACCGCGCTCGTGCTGGGGGGCGGGGGGTTCACCGGGGGTGTCTACGAGATCGGGGCCCTGCGGGCCCTGGACCTGCTGGCGGTCAACCGCACGGTCAACCAGTTCGACGTCTACGTGGGCACGAGCGCCGGCTCTTTCGTGGCCAGCCTGGCCGCCAACGGGGTCACTCCCGAGGAGATGATGCGGGTGGTCAACCAGCAGGTGGCCACCCCGTTCCGGGACGTCGACCGGGGCACCCTGATGAAACCGAACTACCTCGAGTTCGCCCAGGCCGCTGCCCTGCTCCCACTGCGCATGCTGGGCCTGGCCCGCAACATGCTTGCCCAGCTCAGGTCCAGCTCGCTGATCGACCTGGGGGTTGGTCTGGCCGAGGCCCTGCCGTCCGGCGTCTATGACGGTCAGGCCATCGAGGAGTACCTCGAGCGCGTGCTCGGCGACCCGGACCGCTCCAACGACTTCCGCCTCCTCGAGAACGAGCTCTACCTCACCGGCACCGACCTGGACACCTGCGAGCGGATCGTGCTCGGCGGGCCCGAGTGGGACGACGTGCCTATCTCGCGCGCCGTCGCCGCCTCCACCGCGCTCCCCATGGTCTACAAGCCGGTGGAGATCAAGGGGCGCCACCTCGTGGACGGCGGCATCCGTTCCACCACCAACGTCGACATCGCGGTCGAGCACGGCGCCAAGTTCGTCATCGTCGTGAACCCGCTCGTTCCCTACGTGAACGACTTCCAGAAGGTGATCCCCACGATGTGGGGCAGCCGCGTGCGGCGGGTGGCCGACATGGGCTTCCCGCAGATCGGCTACCAGGCCTTCAAGCTGCTCGCCCACCAGCGCCTGCACGAGGCCGTGCGGAACTGGGCCGACAGGTACCCGGGCGTGGACATCATCCTGATCGAGCCCGACCCGAACGACGAGCTGATGTTCGAGACCAACATCCTGAACTTCACTCGTCGCGTGGAGATCGCCCGCCACGGCTTCGAGTCGGTCACCCTCAAGCTCGCCGAGGACTACGACCGGCTGAAGTCGATCTGCGCCAAGCACGGCATCGACATCTCCGGCACACGGGTGCGCAAGGTGGTGCGGAAGTTCGCCAAGGAGCGCGAGAAGACCGCGGCCTGGCGGCGGATCCTGGAGCAGACGACCGGGGCTCTGCTGCGGCAGTCGGAAGAGGCCTAGCTCGGCGACCGAGCGCGTCCGGGCGGTCCGGCCCTAGCCTCTTTCGCATTTAGGCCCTTTTCGGGTTTGTAATACGAGCTCGAAAATGCCAGCTACCAAGGAGGTTCGAATGTCCATGCTGGTCGTACATCACAGGGTTCGGGACTTCGAGGCGTGGAAGCCCGCCTTCGACGAGCACGAGGCCAGCCGGCGTGAGCACGGGGCCGTCAGGCATTGGGTCTACCGAACGGTCGGCGATCCGAACGACGTGGTGGTGGCGCTCGAGTTCCGCTCGGAGAAGGACGCCCGCGAGTTCGTGGAAGATCCCTCGTTGCGGGAGGCCATGGAGCGGGCCGGCGTGGAGGGCGAGCCCGACATCCACTTCCGGGAGCAGGTCGAGGCCGTCGCGTACTAGGACGGCAGCTCGCTGACCTCATCGCCTGCCGCGATGGTTCCACCGACGAGCACGTTCGCGCGAAGACCACCGCGGTTCTCCAGGCCGGCCAGCACGCCCGGGTAGGTCAGGCTCTCCAGGTGGGTGCAGGGCTCGTTCAGGACCACGCCTTCGCACTCCACCTCCCCGACCCGGAAGCGCTTGCCCACCATGTCGTTGAGGCGCACGCCGCGGGTCAGAACGTTGCGGCGCGACTCCTCATGCGAGAGGGCGATCCCGGTCTCGGCGCGGAGCGCCTCCAGCGCCTCCGCCTCGATCAGAGTCAGGTCCTTCCCCTTGCGCCGCATGGACTTGGGGGCGAACTTGCGGTCGCCCTTCGGCCCCCGGCCGGCCACGAGCTCGACACGCTCCACCGGCTCCGGGAGACCGTGCGGCACGGAAGTGATCGCGATCTGCTCGACTACTCCGGCCACGCTCTCAGGCCAGGGTGCGCTCGAGGGCGTTCAGGAGGCGGTCCGTCGCGCCGCCGTTGCGGATCGTGGCGCGGATGTGGTCGTCGGCTCCGAGCGGGCCACCGGGAGCGACTATCACGCCCTGCTCCACCAGGCGATTGGCGAGCTCGAATCCAGACATGCCGTCGGCGGCGAGCCAGACGAAGTTGGCCTGGCTTTCCGTCACCTCGACGGGGAGCTCGCGTAGCGCGTCGAGCAGGCGGGTGCGCTGCTTGATAACGGAGGCTCGACGGCGCTGCACCTCCGGACCGCCGATCCTGAGGGCTTGGTCCACGGCGGCCTGGGTGAGCGCGTTCACACCCAGTACGGGGGCGATCGCGTCCAGGGTGCGCGTGGAGGAGTTCGACCCGACCGCGTAGCCGGCGCGCAACCCGGACAGCCCGTAGATCTTGGAAAACGTGCGGAACGCGATCAGGCTGGGGAACGCGTCAGTCAGGCGGAGCACGGTGTCGACCGGCTCGACGTCCTGGAAGTGGACGAGGGCCTCGTCCACGAGGACGTGCGTGTTCCGGGGCAGACCCATGACCAGAGCCCCCAGCTGCTCGGCCGGCAGGTAGCTGCCGGTGGGGTCGTTGGGATTGCAGAGGACGAGGACTCGGGTCCGATCCGTGACCGCCTCGGGCAGTCCCTCGACGTGCTCGACCGTTACCGGCTTCGCTCGCGCCCGGGCCGCCATCAGCGGGTAGAGCGGGTAGGAGGGCCAGAGCATCAAGAGCTCATCGCCGTCCGAAAGCAGGGCCAGCGCCGCCGACTGCAGCAGCTCGGCGACCCCGTTGCCGAGCACGATGCGCTCGGGCTCCACGTCGTGCCGCTCGGCGAGCGCCCGCCGGACCCGGGCTGCATGCCGATCGGGATAGCCGTTGACGCGTCCGCGCGCCGTGTAGATCGAGGCATTGACCACCTCGGAGTTGGGAAACTCAGGCCACTCGGTGCCCGACAGATCGAGGTCGGGAACCTGCTGGAGAGCGAGCTGCTTCTCGCGGCGGCGACGCTCCCGCCGCGCCAGGTTGAGCTCCTCCTCGTCGACGTCCTCGAATTGGCGGTAGTAGTCGAGGAGGCCCATCAGGCCGGGTGTTCCGGGAACATCGACGAGCCTGGCCCGTGGATAACGAGGAACCAGATCGAGAAGCCGATGACGGTGAGGACCACGCTGACCGCGAACATCCGCTCGAGGGCTCCGCGCTCCTGCCGGTGGCCCGCCGCACGCCGGACCAGCTTCCAAGCGTGGTCGAGGCGCTTGGCTAGCGCCATCGTCAGGAACAGGGAGGCCACGCAACCCAGCATGATCGTCGCGATGCCGGCCGTGACAAGTCCCGTCAGGTACTGAACCTGGGAGCCCACCCACAGCCAGCCGGCAGGCTGGGGGCCGAACAGGCTCAGGCAGAGGACCGTCTCGGCGGCCAGGATGCCAGCCGCAAGCAAGCCGTCGAAGCGCTGTCGCGGCGCGCCGGTGCGGACCGGTCGCGCGCGGAAGCGGATGGGCGCCGTGCCGGGGCGGCGGCCGATGAACAGGCCGCCCGTGTCTGCGGGGTCGTTGCTGGCCATGCCCGGAAGCGCAAACGGGTGGCGGGTCCTTCGCCACCCATCCGCTGCCTGACAGTGTAGGGGCGCTAGCGCGGCCGCTCGTAGATTGAGTTGATCACGTCGGCGTACTTCTCCTGCACGACGTTGCGCTTGACTTTCAGGGTCGGGGTGAGCTCGCCGGTCTCCTGCGAGAGGTCCCGCGGGAGGATCTCGAAGCGCTTGATCTGCTCAGCCCGGCCGACGTGTGAGTTGACCTCGTCGACGAGCTTCTGGACCTCCAGCTTCATCTGATCGGATTCGTGGACCTTGTCGGGCTCGAGGTCGTGCTCCTGCGCGAAGGCGGGCAGCTCCTCTTCGTCGAGCGTGATCAGGGCCACCAGGTAGGGGCGACGATCGCCTACCACAATCGCCTGTGAGATCCAGCGGCTCTGCTTCAGCCCGTTCTCCAGGTTCGCCGGGGTGACGTTCTTGCCGCCGGCCGTGATGATGATGTCCTTCTTGCGGCCCGTGATGTAGAGGAAGCCGTCCTCGTCGAGCAGGCCCAGGTCGCCGGTGTGCAGCCAGCCTTCGGCGAGCGTTTGCTTGGAGGCCTCCTCGTTCTTGTAGTAACCCTTGAAGATGTTCGGGCCCTTGAGCAGGACCTCACCGTCGTCGGCGATCTTCACCTCCACGCCCTCGAAGGGCTTGCCCACCGAGCCGAAGCGGAAATCGTCCGGATGGTTGGCCGTCGCGGCGGTGGCCGTCTCGGTCATGCCGTAGCCCTCCATCACGGGGACCCCGCACGCGTAGAAGAACTCGAGGATCTCGGGAGCGATAGGCGCGGCCCCGGTCACGCACTCGCGGATGTTCGTCCCGAACAAAGCGCGGACGTTCTTATACAGCTTCTCCTCCGCCTGGTCGAACGCGTCCTGGAGCTCGGCCGGAACCTCCTCGGCGCGCTCCCGCATCTGACGCACCTTCACCCCCAGCTCGACCGCCTTGCGGAGCATCTGCGGATCCTCGGCGTTTGCGGTCGCGAGCGTGTAGATCTTCTCGAACATCCGCGGCACTGACGGAAAGTAGGTCGGGTTGACCTTGGTCAGCTCGGCGATGATCTGCTGCGGGTCCTTGGACCAATAGGCCAGGGTCGCCCCCACGTCGAGCGTCGCGAACTGGATGAGTACCGCGAAGGCGTGGGCGAGCGGCAGGAAGAGGTACGTGCTGTCTCCCGGCTCGATAACCCCCTGGTTCACGACGGCGTCGGTGATCGCGCGATAGTTCGCGTGCGTCAGCAGGCAGCCCTTCGGCGGGCCCGTGGTGCCCGAGGTGTAGATGTAGAGGCAATAGTCGTCCGGCGTGACCGCCGAGTAGCGTGCCTCGAGCTCTCGCTCGTCGTGGGGGCGGCCACGGTCCCGGAGCTCGTCGAGGGAGATGGCGTCGTCGCCCAGCTCGACCCCTGAGGGGTCCATGACGACGATGAAGTCGAGCTCGGGCAGCCGCTCGCCAACCTCACGGATCTTTGCCAGCTGCTCCCCGTCCTCGACGAAGATCGCGCGCGACTCCGAGTGGCCCGCAACGTACTGGCATTCCTGGGGCGAGTTCGTCTGGTAGATCGTCACCAGAGTGCAGCCGGCCGTCAGGAGCCCGAAGCAGGCATGCGTCCATTCGGGCCGGGTGTGCGACAGGATGGAGACCTTGTCGCCTGGACGCAGCCCCAGGTCGACGAGGCCGAGCGAGACCTCACGGACGATGACGCCGAGCTCGGCGTACGAGACGTCCTTCCACTCGCCGCGGTCGTTGAACCGTTGTGCGGCTTGGGCGGCGAAGCGCTCGGCGGCGAGCGGTAACAGGTCGGCGATCGTCTTGGAACCGGTCGCCTGGCCGGCGGCAGGCATTGCTTCCACGTGGCTACTCCCTCGCGCCGCTTGGGCGTGGGGGATTCTAGGGCGAGAGTGGCTGTGCTACGCCTTCGCGAGCTGCTGCTTCTTCTGCGCTTCCTTCAGGCTGCTTATGAAGAGGGTCTTATCGATCCTTCCCTGGAAGATCGGCACCCCGAGCTCCATGCACTTGCGGATGACTTCCCGCCTGTGCATCCCCGCCTCCCGTCCGAGCTCGGTGGGCGTCAGGTGGATCGCCATGAACTAGTCCTCCTCGTCGCTGGGTCGCGTCGGACGGAGAGTAGCGGTCTGACCTGACGGCGCAACCGGGTTTCCGCAGTTTGCGGGCCTCGGGAGGGGAATTCGGCGCGTCCGGTGGCGGGGGGAAGATCGATACGCTCGCCATCGAAGTCCCCGCCCTGGCGCTGACGCCGCCCTCCCCTGCGTCGCCCACCCGGCTGGTGGAGGAACCGGCCTCTAGCGGCCCGTGTCCGCCGCTAACCTGCGGCCGGATGGCCGGGGGTGGCGAGACCGAGCGGACTGCCGTCGACGACTCGTTCCTCGAGTCGCTGATGGAGACGAGCCTTTACTCGATGGGCGCATTCTTCTCGGACCAGCATCCCGACCTCGTGGAGGAGGTGATCGCCCAAAGCGAGGCGATCGAACGGACGGGCCTGCGCGCGTATGCCCAAGAGCACGGCCTGACCGTGGAGGCGTGTTTCGAGATGCTCCTCACGGGCCTCGCCGTGCGCTATTACAACGCCGTCGCGGCGTAGGTACCCTAGGCCGTCCACGGGCTGTGGCGCAGTCTGGTAGCGCGCTCCGTTCGGGTCGGAGAGGTCCCCAGTTCAAATCTGGGCAGCCCGATCGGCGCCGGAGGGGGTGCAGAGGGGTGAAACGTGCAACTTCCTCCCTGCTAACCCCCCTCCAGGCGCCGTGCAGAGGAGTGCAGGGGGATGAACATCGGTTGCAGGGACTTCCCGACGTTCCGCTCGATCCGTCCCACATCGCTGCCACACGCGGCCGGACCAACTGCCACATGCACCAGGGGGTCACCGCCGTGTAGACGACCACCCACCGTCCACTGCGGCATCCTGTGGGCGCCCCGGCAGGTGCTCCAAAGGGCCAGGGCCTCGGAGCGCTGGCGCGTCAACGAGGTGGGGGGGCCCGGTGCCCTGGCTCAACACCGAGGACCTGGCCGAGCAGCGCGAAATGCTGACCGAGGCCCAGTACGCGCAGCTTCACCTCAACCGCTGGGTCGAGAGCGAGGACCGGCTGACCTCGGTCGACGACCTGCGGGCCTTTGGGCCAGTATGCGTGTTCCGCTCTGCGGGAGCGCTGCTGGCGGGCTACCAGGTCGGCTGCATGAACGCTCTGGCGGGATGGTCGCGGTCGGCGATCGCCTGATCAGCTCGGGCGGCAGGGTGGCGCGCCAACGCGTCTCCGTTGCGTTAGGTGGTGCCGAGTTTGCTCGCGGGCGTCACTTCAGAGGTGCCTCGCGCGCTTCGTTCTTGCGGACGGCCACACCTCGTGAGGGGCGAGCGCGTGGGTCATGCGCCTCGGGCAGGCCGGCGGTATCGGTTGGGAACTGGTCGGTCATCGTGCTCATGACACTTCTCCTATTGCTCACTTCTTGTCAGGCCGCGGTCCGCGCGTTGGCCCGCTCGGCTTGCGTGGGGCCTGTCTCCTCCCTCGCAGCGGCCGGCCCGAAGGTGTTGATCTGATCCGCGATGTGCTCGGCGTCGTCGTTGACGAACCCGATCAGCGCCGACCCGCGCGTGTACTGCCAGGTCAATCCGAGGAAGTACAGGCCGGGCGAATCGGTGACGCCGCGCCGGTGGATGAGCCGACCCTCCGCGTCGAAGACCGGGGCATCGATCCAGGAGTGATCGGTCCGGAAGCCGGTTGCCCAGATCACCGCGCCGACGTCAAGCTCTGAGCCATTCTCGAAGGTCACCGTGGACGCGTCGACGCTGACAGCTCGACCGTGCATCTCGAAACCGTGGCGACGCATCCGCGCCTTGGGCTTCGGACCGATCAGGGTGTCGCGCCCGGCGAGCTTGCGGCCGATCCTCGACTCGACGGACTTGCGGATCAGCCCCGTGGCATCGAGGAACCAGAACAGGTCGCGGCCCAGCACCCGCTGAGGGAGCGGCTTCTGCGCCGACCCGATGGAGATGTGCACCTCGTGCGTGGCCGAGAGCTCCTCGGCGATCTGGAAGCCGCTGTTGCCGCCGCCCACGACCAGCACCGGACCGCCTTCGATGGCGTCCGGAGAGCGGTACTCGCTGCTGTGCAGCTGCAAGACCTGCGGGTCGAGGCCTCCGGCGATCGCCGGCACGAACGGCACCTGGAAGGGGCCAGTCGCGACGACGACCTGATCGGCCTCGTACGTCCGCTCGTCCGTTGCGATGAGATAGTGGCCGTCGGCCTTCGAGAGCGACCGCACGCGAGAGTTCAACTCGACTGGCAGCTCGAAGCGCTGTGCGTATTCCGTGAGATAGTCGACGACCTCGTCGCGGCCCGGATAGCGGCCTGGGTCGCCGGGGAACGGCAGGCCAGGAAGTCCCGAGTAGCGCGCTGAGGTGAAGAGCTTGAGCGAGTCCCAGCGCTCGCGCCAGGCAGCCGCTGGCTCTGCGGCGGCTTCGAGGATCGCGAAATCCCGACCCTGACGGGACAGGAGGTAACCGATCGCGAGGCCGGTCTGACCGCCACCGACCACCACGACCTCTCGGCGCTTCGGCCTCGTGCTGTCGCTGGGCTGCTGGCCGTTACCGGTTATGGGCATGTCGAACTACTCCTCATCGAATTCGGCCGGGAAGGGGCGTCACGGGTGATGTCGCCTGCTGAGGCGGTCCCTGGTGACCCACGAGCGGCGTAGCGGCGAAGAAGTCGCCGGCTCCACAGCGCGGGCCCTCCCAGGACAGGACTGTCTGTAGGCCCGAGGTGCGTCGGGCCAACCGCGAACGGCGCCAACCAATCGGGGTGCGAGTCCGGTGGTCGGCTAACCGCCTAGGGCGAGCATAGACCCAAAAAGGGCATGCGCCAACCCGCCGAGGAGATGTGTCTCGGCGCGGCAGGTATGCACGAAATTAGGCGCTCGACGCGGTCGCGCTAGGCCCAGTAAGCCTCGGGACTCTCGTCGAAGGCCGCGGCACAGCGGTCGGAGCAGAAGCAGTACTCGACGCCGTTGTGCAGCCGACGCTCGGCTGCGCGCTCGGGGTCGATCGCCATGCGGCAGACAGGGTCGATCGGAAGCTCAGGTCCGCGGGCCAAGACGAGCTCGTAGATGGCGACTGGCCTGGCCAGGTTCTTAAACGTCCGCTGACCGCGCTCGCGCACCGGGACCGCGCTGCCAATCGCTTCCCGGGTCGCCTCCGTACAGAGGACTTCGCCAGCGCTGGCGGCATCCGCCACGCGAGAGGCGACGTTCACCGCACTGCCGAACCAGTCATCGCCGCGGCGAACGGCGGTGCCGGTGTGCAAGCCGACGCGGACGCCGAGCCCGCGATGGCGGGCGCCGTATCCGCAGACGATGCGCTCGGCAAGACCCGCGGCCTGGGCGGGGTCGCTCGCCCGCACCAGCATGGCATCACCTATGGCCTTGACCTCCTCGGCGCCATGATCGGGCAAAAGCCCGCGCACCGCCTCGCAGAACTCGGCGGCCTCGTCCGCGGCGTGCTCGTCCCCGTGCGCCTCCGTGAGGGCGGTGTAGCCGGCCAGGTCGGCGAACAGGAACGTCTGCGTGTCCGCCTCCCTCCTCGCAGAGCCATCCGTCGTCATGGACGCTGAGTATGCACCCGGTCGCAACGCCCGTACACCAGAGAGGTCGGAGTAGGCTGGCGCCGAACCCGAGGGCTCGTCTTGGCGCAGCCCGGCAACGAGCACGGCGACCATGAAGACGAAGAACAGAAGCTGGACGAATCCGCCGGGCTTCTCGAAGCCCGTGTAGCCGATCGCTATTCCGATCGCCATGTACGCAAGGGCTCCGATGATCGCTAGCCCGGCGACCCGTTAGCGACGATGCGGGCGCGGGCGGCGGCGATGCTGAAGAGGATGAACGCCAGTCCGAGCAGCAGCCGGAAGTAAGCCTGGAGTCCCCACTCCGTCCAGCGCAGGTCTCGGCGTTGCCGAAGCGCGCGCTCTTCTCGGCGCCGGAGGCATCGGCCAGGCCTCGACAGCCTGCTTGAGGGCCACGCCATCGACGGCCTGCAGAACAGCCCAGACCGCGGCGGTAGCGACAGTCGCAGCGAGCCCGCATTTGGCGATGACACCGGCGGCGCCCCGCGCCTGGAGGGCTCGGTACAGGACGACAAACCGCCAATGGCGATCAGCACCCCCGCGAACTGCCCGAAGTGGATGGCCACCCACCCGTCGCTGTCGGCGTACTTCTGGAAGATCAGCGGATGATCGTTCTCGTCGCCCTTCGGGTGGAACTGGGTGACGATGACGTAGAGCAGGAAGCCGGCGACGAGCAGGCTCCCGGCGAGCGTTAGGAGGCCGCGTTCGGAGCTGGCTGTTCGCTGCTGAGGCACTCTCGATTCGGGCTCAGATCTCAGGCGATTGGCCCGATGTCGCTACGGCCTGGGTGGTCATCTGCTTCCCGCTCTCGCGGGGAACTGGTCATCCATGTCGAAACCTGACAGCCCGGTGCGGCCGTGACACGTGGCCTCGCGCCAAGCCAGGGGGAGCGCCGAACGGCACCGAGTGGTGCCCGGAGTGCAACGGCTACGGCTCGTCGCTGATGGAGGAGACGGAGCGCTGCACGCGCTGCGGCGGGAGCGGGCTCGTCATGGACGCGGAGCCGGGCGCAGCACGCCCAACGGTCACGACCCGGCAGGACCGGGCCCGAAGGACTGAACTGACGACGCACGCGGGTGGGCGCGGCGACGAGTCGTCGGCCGCCCCGCCTCTCTGCGCCTCGGTGATCCGGGTTCCTTTTTTTTATGCCCGAGTGCCCCACCCAGTCCAAAGGCGGCGCGGATCGACGCCTCTTGGTCACGCCATGGGATGGCCCTTCGGCCTGCCCGCCGCTCGCCGTTTTGAATTGCGGGGGTCGCGAGCGTACCATCCAGTCAGGGCGTGCCGGGAAGGCTGGTCGGCGGTTCGTCGTCTCCGGGAGGGCGTGTGCCAAGCGTCAAGCCGCAGCTCCGGTCGCCATCACGGCCGCTCTGGCCCTTCGCCTTGGACCGGGAGCTCGCCCGCGGAGCGGATCCACTCGCAAACCCGCGGTTGGCTCGCCGAGCGGCGAAGTTGTGCCAGCCGGCCACGCGTAACAGGCTGGCCGCGGAGATCGAGCGGGCCATCGAGGCGGCCGACGAGCCGCCCCGACCACTCACGGCGGCGGTCCCGTTGAACCGGTGCGCGATCTGCCAGTTGCGCCCGCTACTCCTCAGCCTGGCGGAGGATCTACGTGCCGACGACACGGTCAATCCAGCCGGGGTCGCCATCGTGCGCCAGCTCCTGAGGGACGGGCACTCACCGCGCTACGCGGGCGGCGACTCGTGGAGCTTGAGGAGGAACTGCGTCGAGCCCGCGCCGGTCTGCTGCTCGCCTGAGGAGCGTGGATTCGCCTTAGACTCAGAGGAGTGAAGCACCAGACGCGGCGAGCCGGGCTCGTAGCGGTGGAGATCGTCGTCGCGATTGCGGCAGCAAGCGGTCTGGTGGCGCTGCTCGAGAGCATCGCCTCGGCCACCAGTCTGACGGTCATCTACCTGCTCGCGGTGATCTGCGTGGCGATCCGGCACGGCGAGATTCCGGGGCTCGTGACCGCGCTCTTCTCGGTTCTCGCGACCAACTTCCTCTTCATCGAGCCGCGCTACCGGCTGACGATCTCGGAGTCGGAGAACGTGGTGGCGCTCGTCGTATTACTGATCACGGCGGTGGTGGTCGGACGGCTGGCTGCGAGCTCGCGCCAGCGGGCGGCGGAGTCGGAGCGTCGAGCGACCATCGCCGACGCGCGAGAGCGTGAGGCGCAGGTGCTTGCGGACGCCGCCTCGCTGCTGCTCGTGAGCGGCAGCCTCGAGAGCGAGCTCGACACGATCTCGCAGAGCCTCGGTCCCGTGGTGGGCGGAGCGGTGAGGCTGGAGCTGACGGGGGCCCCAAGACCGACGGAGGACGAGGACGCCATCCGGCTTCCGATGCGCGACCAGCCGGCGTGGCTATATGCGAGTCGCGATGCCGACCGCGAGGTCATCGACCGGATAGCGGAGCCGCTCGCGAGTCTGCTGGACGTGGGCTTCGAGCGCAGGCGCCTGACCGAACGGACCGCGGAGGCGGAGGCGGTTCGCCGGGCCGAGGTGGCCAAGACCGCCGTGCTGCACGCCGTGTCCCACGACCTCCGCTCGCCGCTTACGGCGATCGTCACCGCCGGTACGGCGCTCCAGACGGACAGCCTGTCCGAGCAGGACCGAGACGAGCTGCTCTCGGTGATCGAGAGCGAATCGGGCCGGCTGTCCAGGCTCGTCGACGACCTCCTCGACCTCTCGCGCATCGAGGCCGGCGCCGTCGCCCCCCGGCCCGACTGGTGCGACCTGAAGGAGGTGGTGGCCAGGGCCGCCGCCGCCTACAACGACCACCCGCTCGAGTTGCGTCTGCCCGACGAGCTGCCGCTGGTGCGAGTGGACGCCGTCCAGGTCGAGCGGGTCTTCTCCAACCTGATCAACAACGCGATCAAGTTTTCGCCCCCGGGCGCTCCTGTCACGGTGAGCGGCGGGGCCTCGCCGGCGGGGGTGACCGTGCGGGTGAGCGACCGCGGTCCCGGCATACCGTCGAGCGCCCGGCGTCACGTGTTCGAGCCGTTCTTCCGCGGCCGCGGCGACCAGACCGGCTCCGGGCTCGGGCTCGCCATCTCGCGCGGCTTCGTGGAGGCCAACGGTGGCCGCATCACGCTTCAGAGCCGGAAGGGCCAGGGGACGGCCTTCGCGGTCACTTTCCCGCGCGCGGAGATCGCGGCGCCGACGCGGGCATGAGCGCCGACGGCGCCCGCGTCCTGGTCGTTGATGATGAGCTGCAGATCCTCCGCGGGCTAAAGGTGATCCTGCACAATGCCGGCTACACGGTTGAGACCGCCGCGACCAAGGCGGATGCGCTGGACGCGGTTTCCGTCCGGCCACCGGACATTCTGGTCCTGGACCTGATCCTTCCGGACGGAAGCGGCGTGGAGGTCTGCGAGGACATCAGGAACTGGAGCGGGCTACCGATCCTGGTGCTGTCCGCGGTCGGAGACGAGCGCGAGAAGGTGCGCGCGCTCGACGCCGGAGCGGACGACTACATCACCAAGCCGTTCGGGGGCGACGAGCTCATCGCGAGGCTACGCGCCCTGCTGCGGCGCAGCACGGACAGCGCCACCTCGCCGAAGGTCGCGCTTGGCGACCTCGAGGTCGACCTCGCCGCGCACTCGGTCAAGGTGAGCGGCGAGGAGGTCCACCTCACGCCGATCGAGTTCGATCTGATGCGGGTGCTCGCGCAGAATCGCGGCAAGCTGGTCACTCAGCGACAGCTCCTCCACGAGGTCTGGGGACCCGGCTACGAGGAGGAGGGCCACTACCTGCGAGTGCACATCGCCCACATCCGAGCCAAGATCGAGCCTGATCCCTCCCGCCCGCGGTTCGTGATCACCGAGCCCGGCGTGGGCTACCGGCTCCGCGAGCCTTAGCGAAAAC
Source organism: Thermoleophilaceae bacterium (assembly GCA_035264265.1). GTDB lineage: Bacteria > Actinomycetota > Thermoleophilia > Solirubrobacterales > Thermoleophilaceae > DASXBA01. The sequence goes on along the minus strand of DATFQM010000079.1, from coordinate 6,016 downwards.
TCTACGCCGCCCGCCCCCATCTTCACGATGGCTTGACGGCGCAGGATCTAGCGTCGAGCCATGGCCCGTGTAGTGGAGCGCGGCCTGCGCCGCACCGTCGGAGTTCCGGGTCTCTTCGCGACCGCGTACGGCAACGTCGGCTCCTCGATCTACTACGCGCTGGGACTTGTGGCGGCCCACGCCCTCGGGCTAACGCCGCTCGTCTTCATTCTCGCCGGCGGCCTCTTCGCCCTCACCGCCAAGACCTACGCCGAGGGCGCGTCGATGTTCCCGGAGGCCGGCGGCTCGTCCTCGTTCGCGAGGCACGCCTTCAACGAGGTGGCCTCGTTCTTCGCCGGCTGGGCGCTGACGCTCGACTACATCATCACGATCGCCATCAGCGCCTTCTTCGTCCCCCACTACCTGGGGGCGTTCTTCCCGGGGCTGCGGCACAACCCGGGCGACATCGTCGGCGGCGCCGTGGTCATAGCGATCCTCGCGGCCCTGAACATCCGCGGGCTGCGGGAGTCGGCCACCCTCAACATCTTCCTCGCCGTCACCGACCTGCTCACGCAGCTCGCCCTGATCGTCCTGGGCGCGGCACTGATCTTCCACCCGTCGACGCTCGTCGATCAGGTGCACCTCGGCGTGGCACCGAGCTGGACGGAGGTGATCTTCGCGCTCTCGATATCGATGATCGCCTACACCGGCATCGAGACCGTCTCGAACATGGCGGAGGAGGCGCGCGACCCCGACGAGGACGTGCCCCGGACCGTCAACTACGTCCTCCTGGCCGTGCTCGGCATCTTCGCCGGCATCTCGATCATCTCGCTGATGGCGCTGCCCGTCACCAAGGACGCGGCCGGACACTTCAGCACCGCGCTCGGAACGACGTACAAGCAGGACCCGGTGCTCGGCATCGTCTCGGCGCTGCCGCTCGGCGAGACGCTCCAGACCGCATTCCGCTACTACGTCGGCATCCTCGCGGCGACGATCCTGGTGATCGCCACCAACGCCGGCCTGATCGGCATCTCGCGGCTGTCGTGGTCGCTGGCCGAGCACCGCCAGCTGCCGTCTTTGTTCGCCCGCGTGCACCGGCGCTACCGCACGCCGTGGTTCACGATCGCGTTCTTCTCGGTGCTCGCGCTGCTGCTGCTGATTCCCGGCGAGACGGACTTCCTCGGCAACCTCTACAGCTTCGGCGCGATGCTCTCCTTCACGATCGCGCACGTGTCCGTGGTCGCGCTCCGGTTCAAGGAGCCGGGTCGCAGGCGGCCCTACAGGACGATCTGGAACGTGCCGCTTCGGGGCCGCGAGATGCCTCTCGGCGCCGTGATCGGAGCCCTGGGCACCTTCACGGCGTGGGTCTCGGTAGTGGTGCTCCATACCGAGGCCCGGACGGTCGGGGTCGGCTGGATGGCGGTCGGGATGGTCGCCTACCTCGTCTACCGCCGCCGCCTGGGACTCGACCCGCGACGGCAGTACCGGATCGAGCGCAAGGCCGCCCCGGCCGGATTCAAGGAGCTGGCCTACGGCTCGGCCCTCGTCCCGATGTTCGGGGCCGACGTCAGCGCTCAGGCGATGCGACGCGCGGCCCGCCTGGCCGGCGACGGCGCCACGGTCGACGCCGTCTATGTCATCCCCGTGCCCAACCAGCTCTCACTCGACGCCGGCATGGAGGAGGAAGAGGAGATCGGCCAGAGCGTTCTCGACAGCGCCCGCATCCGCGCGCGGGAGCACAAGCTCAAGATCCGCACGAGCCTGGTGCGCACCCGCAACCCTGGGGCGGCTCTCGTCGACGAGGCGCGCCAGCGCGGGTCCGAGGTCGTCTACCTGGACACCGTGCACGCGCCGCCGACAGAGCAGGCGCTCGGCCCGACGGCCCAGTACCTGCTGTCCGCGCGCCCCTGTCGAGTGGTCATCGAGACCAACGGCCGCCGCTCGAACTCAAGCTAGTAGCTCCGCCTCCCGCTTCACCGCCTCGATCCCGCGGGGCCGGCCAGCCCTGACCCAGCGCCAATAGAGTGCCGCCGCGACGATCGCGGTCCCGCCCAGCGCGAGCAGGGGGTAGCCCCGTTCCAGGTTCACGAGCAGGGTGAAGGTCACCCCCACCGCCCCGACTAGGTTCGTCGCAGCCAGGAGCGGCTCGCCCCGGCGGTGGAAGAAGCGCGTCATCGCGAGCAGGCCGGCGAGGAAGCTGACGAAGACGGCTACGGCGTAGACGAGGACGAGCTCCTGCTCCTGCCCGCCGGCCGCGAACACGATCGCGGCCGCGCCGACGGCGTAGATGCCGACCGCCGCGACGGGAGTGTGGTGCTTGTTCGTGCGGCCGAGCGGCCGCGGCAGCAGGCCCTCCTCGCCGGCAGGGCCGGTCCGGGCCAGCGCCTTGAGAAGGCCGGGTCCCGCCTGGAAGGAGGAGGACGCCGCCGCCAGGAGGAGGAGCCCGCTCGTGAGCTGGAAGAACGCGTACAGCGCGCCGCCGCCCACGGCCATGTGGGCGAGCTCGGCGATCTGGGTCTCGTCCTTGCCCGGGATCCCCACGTGCAGTTGCACTGCGAGCGCCGTCAGACCCATGGTCAGGCTGCCGACGATGACGATCGTGAGCGCCAGCGTGCCGCGCCCGAAGCGCCTTTTGCCGCGATTTCCGAGCTGGCCGAGCTGGGCGATGGAGGTCGCGGGCGCCTCGGTGCCAGTCGCCAGCGCCATCGCAACCGGAAAGGCGAGGATCACCGCCACCAGGGCCGGGCTCGCATCGTGGGTGATGGGCGCCTGACCATGCGTGGCGGTCGGGTCGATCCAGCCCATCGCGAGGACGGCGACGGCCGCCGCGATGAAGAGACAGGTCATGACGGCGAAGATCATTCGCCCGCGGTGGCCGAACCAGGTCAGAGCCGCGACAACTCCGATCAGGCCGACGGCGATTGGGATCCGTGCCGGAGCCACCGCCGGCACGTACGCGATCAGGGCGCTCCCCGCCGCCGCGATCGAGATCGCGATGGTGAGAGCGAAGTCCACCACCAGGGCGCCGATTGGCAGGAACGACCACTGCTCGCCGAACGCGCGTCCGGCGGCCTCTGGCGAGCCGCCCCCCTCGGGGAAGGCCTTCACGAGCTGCCAGTAGTTGAGCGTGATCAGCGCGATCAGGCCGATCACCAGGCCCATCGTCGGAAGCAAGAGGTCGAGATGACCGCCCAGTGCGCGAAGGGCTGCCTCGATCGCATAGGCCACCGAGGACACTGGGTCTGCCATGACGGCGAAGGCGAAGGCGAAGAACAAAGCCACCCTTGCGCGGGCGGGCCGCCGTGGGGCGGTGAGTGTCTGCGGCGAAGCCATCGGATGCGGGTCGACGAATGGACGCCGACCAGGCTTCCCGGCACACCTGGACTTGAAGATACCCGCGCCCCCCGTCTGCGCCGCAGGTCTTTACGAAATCTCTACGGCCGTCGCGGCGATCTCAGCGAAGCCTTGATCGGACAGAGCCGAACATGGAGGCATGTCCACTCTCACCCGCATCCGCGTCGCCCTCAGGCCGAATGAGCTCGACTCCGTGCTGGCGGCGGGCGTCGACCCGGCGCACGACCCAGCACTGGCCCTCCGTGCCGAACGACTCGCCCAGCCAGCGACCCGCGAGGCGATCGCCAGCACTCTCCAGAACCTGCTCGACGCCGCCGAGGAGCCGCCCACCGCCTGGCACCACGGCGATCCGCGCCCGCCGCTTCGCCGCGGCGCCGTCCTCACCGCCCGCCCCATCCTCGAGGTGCTGATGGAGCGGCTGAGGTCCCCGGACCGGCTCCCGATCCGCGGCATCGCACTCGCCGCGCAGCTGGCCTGGGACTCGTCCAGCCCCGTCTACGCGGCCTCCGAGGCGAGCGTGTCGGAGTTCGCCGACGACGCTCTCGAGCTGCTCACTAGCTGATCGCGTCGAGTTCAGGCTGGGAGCCGTTGCCGTTTACGGCCTGGCGGATTTGTGTCTCCACTCGCGCGGGCGGCTCGATCGACGCGCCGTCTGCGACGCCCACCTCGGCCATCCGGCGCGCGGTCGGCAGGATCCGGCCCTCGAACGAGCCCACAGCCTCGTTGTGGGCCCTCGCGGCCCGCTCGATTCCCTTCCGCTGTTGCTCAGGTGCTCGGCGAACTTGGCGATCCGTCGGCAGGGGTCGACCGCCAGCTCGCGCACCCGCTCGGCGCGCTCTGACAGCGTGGCCTCGCGCCAGGCCAGGCCGACTGCCTGCAGGAGGGCGACCATGGTCGCCGGTTTGGCGATGACGACGCGATCCCGGGCCGCGTCCTCGAGCAGCTTCGCGTCGCTGAGCGCGGCGGCGGAGAAGGCGGCCTCCGATGCGACGAACATGACCACCAGCTCGGGGCTGCGGCCGACCCGGCGCACATACCCTTCTCCGCGAGCTGCTTGACCTTATGGCGCACGCTGCGGGCGTGCGCGTCCAGGAGGCGTGCCTGCTCCTCGGCGCTGTGCGCCTCGAGCGCGTCGAGGTAGGAGTCAAGCGGCACCTTCGCGTCGACCGCCAGCCGGCCGCGGCCGGGGAGGCGGACGACCAAGTCGGGCCTGATCGCGCCGTCCGAGTCCGCCAGGTGCTCCTGCGGGGGAGAAGTCACTGTGCTCGGACATGCCCACGGCCTCGACCACGTTGCGCAGAGTCAGCTCTCCCCACCGGCCGCGGACGCCGGGACGACGCAGCGCCTCCGACAGCGAGCGGGTCTGGTCGTTGAGCGCCGTGAGCTGCTGCGAGAGCTGCCTTCCCAAGCGCTTTCGCTCGCCCTCGAGCGCGCGCATCTCCTGCTGGAAGCGCTGGATCAGCTCGTCGTCGGAGCGGCGGCTGGCGCGGAGGAGGTGGACAGCGAGGACGGCGCCGAAGGCGGCGCCGAGGGCGAACGCGAGTACGGCGATCATGCCTTCAGGGTCTCCCGCGGTCGGACGGTTTGCAGCGGTCCCTGCGGGCACCGATCCAGGCGCCGACCCGAGCAAGTGCAGGGTTTCCGTCCTCCTATTCGCAATCATCGGACCATGAGGGCACCAGTACGCAACAGGGACCGCCGCGGGCTACAGGCACCAGGCACGATCGAGGTTCAGGGACCGAGCGGGCTGGAGGTGATCGCCCCGGCACGGGTGGTTCCGCACGAGCAGGCCACCTACGTCGAGATGTTCGACAAGCAGGGGCTGGCCCGCTACTTCCGCGTCTCGAGGGACACGATCGACTGGCTCGTCAAGGCCGGCCTGCTGCGGGCGGTGAGGATCGGCAATCAGGTGCGCTTCACGCTCGAGGACCTCGAGGAGTTCATCGAGCGCCAGAGAATCCAGGGGGAGGCTGCCTGAGCGAGCCGTTGAGCATCAGGGTGCGCCGGCGCAGGCGCGGAAAGAGCACGGGAGCGGCGCGCACCCGCGAGCCGGTGAAGGAGAAGCGCACCGGGCTGCGGCGAGCGATGTACGTCGACCTCGACGGCCGGGCGCGACAGGCGGGGCGCTTCCGCGCCAAGGGCGACGCCCGCCAGCGGAGCCAGGAGGTCGTCGACGACCTGAACCGCGGTGGGGACTAGCGGGCGTAGACGCCATCGTTGATCGACTTCCTCGACGAGTGGTCGCGGCGGTTTCCGCGCCACCCGCGACCCGGGGAGACGAACCGAGAGCGACTCGAGCGCTACATCCTGCCCCACCTGCCGAAGGGCGGCCACGAGTAGCTCGACGAGGTCCGCCGTGGCTCGCTGTGGCGGTGGTCAGGGGGCCCTGGTGATGCTCACGCAGGCCAGCCTCCGCGACGCCTCCTACCCCCGCCACGATAGTCTCGACGGAAGACGGCGCCAGCGAACTTCAGCGCGGTGTTCGCGACGCTCGGCGTGAGACGCGGCGCTCGGACTCGGACTTGATCTTGACCTGACCGGCGGTTGTCGCCTTACGCAACTTCACCACTGCTCCTCGTCGTCGGGAGTCTGGCGGGCGCGCCGGAACGTGCCAGGCGACCGCGCATGTCGTTCGTCGCGCGCAGGCAGAGAACTGCACCGCTTCATGCTCGAGCGGGTCGCC
>DATFQM010000078.1:0-14788 GCA_035264265.1 Thermoleophilaceae bacterium | reverse complement strand
CGCGTGATATCGATGAGCTCGTCAGCCTGTTCGCGGAGGACTGCGAGTTGCTGCCATTCCGGGCGCAGCTCGAGGGCATCGTCTATCGGGGGCACGAAGGCCTCCGGCGGTTCGCCAGGGAGGGGGACGAGGACTGGAAGGCGTTCCGAATCGATCCTGTCGAGTTTCACGACCGCGGGGATCGCGTTGCGGTAGTCGGGCGGGTGCGCGCTCTCGGCCATGCAAGCAATGTTGAGATCGACTCGAACGCCGGCTTCGTGTTTGAGCTGCATCGGGGTCGAATCAGGGGCCTCATCAGTCACAGCGATCCCCAGGCGGCCGTCGAAGCCCTGGGGCTTCGGGCGTAAGGCGGTGTCGCGGAGACCGAGGCCCAGCGTCACGGTGTCAGCGCGACTCCGGGCGGCGCCAGTTGCACAGGCTCTCGAACGGAGGGCGCCGAACGGCGGGCGATAGGGTCCTAGCGAAAGCCCGTTTGCCAAGTCCGAGCAGCCAAAGGAGGAACCATGGCGGACGTGAAGCCGATCCCCGACGGCTACCCGCAGGTCACGCCGTATCTGCACGTGGATGGGGCGGAGGCGGCGATCGAGTTCTACGGGAACGTCTTCGGAGCGAAGGAACGGATGCGCATGCCCGGCCCGGCGGGCAAGGTCGGTCATGCCGAGCTCGAGATCGGCCAGTCGCTCGTCATGCTCGCGGACCCCTATCCCGACATGGGTGTGCAAAGCCCGAAGGACATCGGCGGCACGCCGGTGACGATCAGCGTGTACGTGGAGGACGTGGACGCGGTCTTCGACGCGGCGAAGGCGGCTGGCGCCAACGTCGTGCGTCCGGTGGAGAACCAGTTCTACGGCGACCGCACTGGTCAGTTCGAGGACCCCTTCGGGCACCGCTGGAGCGTCGCTACCCACGTGGAGGACGTGCCGCCCGACGAGATGGAGAAGCGGGCCGCGGAGGCCATGGGCGGTTGATGCGCGCGCGGAGACCGTTCGACGGCATGGCGAAGCTTGCGCCGAGAAAGCGCCGGCGGTCGGCTACGCGCGGTCGGGGCCCGTCGGCCGGCCCATGATGCGAGAGCCCGTGCCACTCGAGGCGCAGCCCAGGATTGAGCTCGTGGACGTCGTCAAGGAGTTCGGTTCCGAGCGGGTTCTCGACGCGGTCGACCTCGCCGTGCCGGCTGGCGCGATTACGGTGCTGCTCGGGCCGTCAGGGGCGGGAAAGACCGTCACGATCAAGCACATCCTTGGGCTGCTCGAGCCCTCGGACGGGGCCGTGAAGGTCGACGGCAAGGACCTCGCCGCCGTATCGGAGGAGGAGCTGTACCAGGTCCGGCGCGGGATGAGCGTCGTGCTTCAGGGTGCGCTGCCGTTCACCTGCGGGCTCTTCTACTCGCTCAGCGTGTACGAGAACGTGGCTTACGGCCTACGCGAGCGAACCCGCTGGTCGGACGAGCAGATCGACCAGGTTACGAGGGACGCCCTCCGCATGGTGGGTCTCCACGAGCACGCCGACCGGATGCCGGCGGAGCTGTCCGGCGGGATGGCCAAGCGGACGGCGCTCGCGCGGGCGCTCGCACTGGAGTCGGGCATTCTCATAATCGACGACCTCGACGCGGGGCTCGACGACGTTCGTCTCGCGCTGCTTTGTGGGGTGATCCGGGACGCGCAAGAGGACACGGGGGCCACCGTCCTCGTTACGACCCATGACATGAAGGTGGCCCGCGACCTCGCCCACTACCTCGCCCTGATCCACGAGGGCCGGATCGTCGCAAGCGGAGAGGCCGACGCCGTGCTCGGATCCGACGAGCCGTTCGTGCGCCAGTTCGTCACGGGCGGGCGGTCCGGTCCGCTCCGGCTCCGCGACGCGTAGGTCGGCGGCTCGCCGGTGCCGCCGCCGCCCAGGCGGGGGGGTGGCGAAGTCGTCCGGCATCCGGCGCGGGTTCGGCCTGAAGACGGGCCACCCGGCCGTCGGGCGTCCATGCGAAAGGATGCGCCCGTGATGCGGGCAATCGGGATCGCGCTGATAGTCGCTCTCCTCGCGCTTGCTGTTGTGCTGGGCTGGGTCGCCGCGGAGTGGCACTACGACAATTGCGTCAGCAACGCGAACGGGCGCTACCCGACGGTGGTCGACCGGCGCCACGGAGAGCCTGTGGACGTCAACGAGCCCCGGCGCCGGCGCGCGATCGACGGCTGCTCTCGCTCGCCCGTCTAGACATCGCGGAGGCGGGTGAGCGTCTGCGTGGAGAGGTGTACTCAGCCCGCCGCGCGGCCCCGGCGGGCTACCCATTCCTCGTGCGGCGGGACGGGCTCGCCGACCACGTGGAGGAAGTAGTACGCCCCGGTCTCGCCGACGAACGCGAACTGGCGGCGCAGGTCTGCGACTGCTTCGTCGAAGCTGCCGTGCGAGCGCAGGTAGCGGCGGAAGCCTCCGTGCTCGGCGTCGAGCTCGAGCATGGCTTGCGCGTTGTCGACGGTCGCCTCGATCTTCCGGCGGTTGCGCACGATCCTCGGATCGGCGGCGAGCTCCTCGATCTCGCCGGGCGTGAGAGCTGCGACCCGGGCCGGGTCGAAGCCGTGGAAGGCCTGCCGGAAGCCGTCCCATTTGGCGTCGATCACACGCCAATTCAGGCCGGCCTGGAAGACCGCTCGGGTGAGTACCTCGAGGTAGTCGGCGAGACCGCGTGGGCGGATCTTGCGCGGCGCCGGCATCAGGCCGCCCCGCCCTCGCGATCGCGCCGAAGCCTTCCCTTCATGGAGCAGAATCTAGAAGGGCTAGGCCGAGCAGGGTTGCCGCCTCCCGTACCGGCTCGCTGTCCAGGGACAGCGGCTCGATCTCGAGGACCTCGAGCGCACTGCTCGCTCGGTCGAACAGCGTCGCGTTGATCCAGAGCGACTCGAGGGACGACCACCAGCGCAGGCCTGCCGACGCAGCGTGCGCTTCGAACAGGCGGGCGGCCTGGGCCTGGGTGAGGGAGCGCTCGCGGGTCGCCACCCGATAGGGGCGCAGCTCCTCCTCGACCAGGACGCGCGGGTCGTCGAGGTCGACGAGCTCGGCGTCGTCGGTGAGCGAGAGGCGCGCCAGCGCGAGCGCCAGCTCGCCGCGAACCAGCATCTCCGGCGCCACCTGGCCGGTTCCCCTGAAGGGCGCCAGCGCCTCGGCCACGGGTGAGATCGCCACCTCGGACCCGTACATGCAGGTGTAGAGCTCGGGGTTGTCGTGGCGGCCGTCGCCCTGGAGTCCGCGGGGCCACCAAAGTGGGCCGCCGAGCTCGCGTTCGTTCGCACGTCTGTCGTGCGGGAAGACCCGGTAGAGGATCAAGCGAAGGAGCCTGCGCGCTCCGCGGCGATCGCCGCCAGCAGCTCCTGGGCGCGCCCAGCGCGCACGAGATCGATCGGGCGACGGTCGCGCAGGTGCGGGTTCGCGCCGAACAGCCACCGCTCCGCGACGGATGCCGAGTACACCCGAAGGAGGATGGACATCACGAGCTCGAGCACGTCCACCCGCACGGCGTTGCCGGGGTCGATGCCCTGGCCCCGGATCCAACGACTCACCCGCGCCGGGCTCACCCCGAGCGCCTCCGCCAGCCGGCGCTGGGAGCGGAAGTCCTGGCTCAGGGCCTCGACTTTGGCTGCCGTGGCGACCGGCATGGCCACTAGATTAGCGCAACAAAAAGTGTTGCGTGGCCGGCTGGCTCGGCTTCAGGCGCGGAACTCCCGCACCCGCTGGAGGATCAGGAAGGCTGCCAAGGCGATCAGAGCGCCGAACAACACCGGCTTCCAGAAGTGCACCAGGAGGATCACGGTTGCGACGAGCGCCAGGATGACGGCCACTCGGTTCACCGTTCGCACGAAGGTGGCGCGCAGAATCGATTCCCCCAGTACCAGGGCGATCAGGAGGATCACCACCCCGGCCCAGGCGTCTTCGGGCGCGAACTCGATGAGCGCCACCAACCCGATGAGCAGGAGGCTCAAGCTCGCGGCCGCCCATATCTCCGCGGCCCGGCTGAAACGCATGTGCGCCGGGGGCACGGGTTCAGCGGCGTGCCGGATGTGGGAACGTGGGTCATCGCGACGGCCCGCACGTAGCCGCTCGAGTCGCCGGGTCATCCCATCGAGCACCCCCTCGTTCTCGGAGTGCTCGCGGCGGAGAGCCTTCACCCGGGCGGCCAGCTCGGCTACCTGCTTGCCCAACTTCTCATGCTGTGCGGCGAGGTGCGGGTTTCCCTCCATGCTTTCGAGCCGGATGCCGAGCTGCTGGAGCGTCTCGGCCTCGCGCGCGATCAGGCAGTCGAGCTCCTCCTGTCGAGCCACCAACGTGGCGCATTCGGTCTCGAGCAGCTCGAGCTCGAGTGGGGGAGGAGGCAGCTTGTCGAGCTCGGCGAATCCGAGCGGGTCGAACCAGGACGGGCGCGGCGAGCCGTCTCGGTTGTACATCGGGCCGGCGGGAGCATTCTCGCCCGAGATCGGGTCCTGAGCATAGAGGCCCCAGAGACCACGATAGGCCGTGACCCACGGCGTCTTCTCGTCGATCGAATCAGGCGTCCACTCCTGCTCCTGCCCAGGGCCGACACTCAGGCCATCGCCACGGGCGAAGTCGATGAACGGCGCCCGGAATGGGCTCTGCCTGTCCCCGGCCTGTCCCAGGGTCCTGCTCCAGAACCGTGCGAGCGCCTCCATGGCCTGCCGGATCCGCTCCGGGATGGGCAATGGCACCTCCGCCTGGTACTCGCCCGGTGTGAAGTAGGACGCGTGCGATCCCGCTCCGGCGTGGACGACGGGATGGAGGCCCTCGAGCGCCAGGTCGCTGCGGTCGTCCCAGCGGCGCCGGAGGTCGGCGCCGTGGAAGTCGTGCGACGCGTAGGCGACCCACTCCGGCACGAGCCGGCGGTCCTGCTCGTACAGGTAGATGTTCACGAGCTCCCAGTCGGACTCGTGGTCGTTCACGCCGTGGAAGCCCGACCGCCAGTTGTTGTAGGCGAAGAAGAACCAGTACTGGCAGATCGTCCAGCCACCCTGACGCACCACTCGGCCGTGGTAGACGTACTTCTCGCCCCCCTCCTGCATCGCGGCGTAATCGACCGCTGCCGCGGCGGCGGTCGCTTTGGGCACCCGGCCTCGCAGGAGCAGCGTCGCCGAGAAGAGAGCGTCGACTAGCCGCGGCACGAGCCCGCCTCGCGCCAGGCGGCCCAGGCCGGTGCGGAAGCCGTACTTCTGATTGCGCTTCAGGCGCTGAAGCGAGGCGAGCGCGCGAGCGCTCTCCTCGATGCTCAGGGGACGGATGAAGCGGAGGTAGAGCACCGAGCCGAAGGAGGCCCACCGCGGCTCGGTGAGGTTCTCCATGGTCAGCGCGCCCTCCGGGATCACCTGTTCGTCGTGGTCGTCCGGGTGGTAGAGCCAGAGGCTGCAGGAGCGGACGTAGCGCTCCACGTCCATCGGGAAGAACTGCTCGCCGCTCGTGAAGCGCACGACCGGCTCGAACGCCCGAAGGAGCTCCGGGTCAGTGGCGGTCGAGGGGATTCCGGGTGGCGCGGGAGAGCTGGACATTCTCGGTGTGCCTGACTCCGAAGGCGATCTGAACCTCGAGCGGGCTCAGGGCAAGCACGGCGAAGGTGTTGATCGCCATGTCTAGGTAGTCGGGGTCCTCGAAGAAGAGGGAGCGCAGGATTTGGTTCGTCAGGCCGATGACCGCCCAGGTCATGAACAGAGCCCAGGCCCAAGGGCGCAGCCAGAACGCGCCCACGCCGGCGGTGAGCGCACCGGGGGCCAAGACGAGGTGGAGGATCCCGTCCGCCAGCCGATCCTCGTCGCCGCTCTGCACGGCCAGGATGCCGTAGACCAGGCTGTAGACGGCGTACCCGACAGCGAGGACGGCGACGAACGTCACCGACGATGGTCGCTTCGGCTTCTCGGAGGGAGCGCCCGTCTGCTCGCTCTGAGTCGTCACGGGCCTCGGACCGTATCCGGGCGGGTCCCGGGATGCGAGCCGAAGTGGCGACCTGGCGCGGCCGCCTCCTTCGCCGCAGCGCGGCCGGGTCAGCCCTCTTCGAGCTCGATTTGTGCCTCGACGCTTACGGCCTTGCCGTCGCGCAGCTTCCAGACGTGTCCGAACGGCGCGGTGAGCGGCATGTTGCTCCTGCGTCCCCGGGCTCGGATGCGTCCGGTCACGACAACCTGGCCGGGCTCGGGCTCGCAGAGCTCTTCGGCGTCGTAGCGGAACTCCGAGAAATCCTCCTCGAGACCCTGAACGAAGATCGCGAACTCCTCCACTCCATGAAGGGTGCGGTCCCCGACCTCCGGCGAGGTGCGGGCTTCGACATCGAGCGCGAAGGGGATCTCAGGGAGCACGGCCGCGGTGATTCCCCCGGGGCCTGAAATGCGATCGGGAACCGCTTCAGCCGGGTCAGCTTGTCCAGCTGCAGGGCCTTCGCCAGACGACGGCCCGAGAAGATCACAGGCGTGGCGTCTGGGCGCCGACGGTCGCGACCGGCACGATCGGCACGCCCGACCTGATCGCGAGCCGGACGAAGCCGGTTCGGCCGGCGAGCACGGCCTCGTCGCGGCGCGAGCAGTCGCCGGCGCGAGAGGCGACCCAGCCGGCGGCGCCGGACATCTGCCGGCGGCGGTCGTCCACCTTCTTGCGGGCGGCCGCGGCCTCCTGCTTGCGTCTTTCGTCGACGGAGCCGTCCTGTGAGCCCGCCCGGGGTGAATGCTGCGAGCTCGTTTGCGGGTTGGGCTGCGCCATGTGACAACCGCTACCCGGCCGCGCATGGGCGTAACAGGGATGAGCCGGGCGCCGCTAGCCGGGGGAATGACCCGGGGGGGCGCTAACCGGGGGATTGAGCCGGGGCGGCTAGCGGGGTGTGGACCCGCGTGGCCGCGGAGGCCGCTCGAGACGGCTCCGGACCCAGAGGAAGATGCCCAGACCCGAGGCCCCGAACAGAACGATGCCGAACGCCAGGAACGCGGCGAAGGTATCGATCCGGTCGACCATCCAGCCGAAGTTCTGGCCGAAGAAGCCGGTGACGACGGTCAAAGGCAGGAAGATCGTCGCCACCACGGTGAGCCGCTCCATGATCGCGTTCATGCGGTTCGAGACGCTCGAGTTCAAGAGGTCGAGGGCGGCGGCCAGGCGGTCGAGCGCGTCGTCGACGCCGTCGGCCACGCGGATCATCTGACCGACGACGTCGCGCAGCTCGTGGTGCTGGGAGGGCTGGAGACCGGGGAGGTCGTCAAGCTCGTCGACCGCACGGTCCACGTAATCCCGCTGGCGGCGCACGATGCGCAGCGACCTCAAGAGCCGCGAGCGGCCGCGGAGGATCTCACGGCGCGGCTCACCGGGGGAGACGCCCCCCTCCTCGACGTCGGTTACCTGTGACTCGAGCCGCTCGACCTGCTGGTCGAACGGGTCGACGAGCTGGTCGAAGCTTTCCGCGAGCGCGCTCAGCACCATTCCGACGACCGATTCCTCGGCCGGCTGGGGACCCCGCCTTAGCTCTTCGCGCAGCTCGTCGAGCGCGGCGCAGGCATGGTCGCGGAGAGTGACGACCCAGTCACCGCTCACGTAGACGTGCACCGGGACGAGATCCGCTCCCTCGACGCCGTAGAACACGAGCCCCACGTGCTCCGCATAGCGGCGCAGCTCCGGGGGACGGCCGAAGTCGAGCGCCGGCCCCACGGCCTCGGGGTCGAGACCGATCGTCTCCACCTGCTCGCGGCTGGGGTGCAGCAGGTCGAGCCAGAAGAACTCGTCCTCCGCGACGAGACGCCGCAGCTCGTCGGCGCTAGCCTGGGTCAGCCACTGCACGCGCCGAAGAAGCTAGTCGCGCGAGTGGACGGCTTGCGTACCTGGCTCCCCTGTCTCACCATGGAGCTCGCTCTGGACATCGGCAGGCCCGAAAGAGAACGAGAGATCGAGGTAGTGCCCGTTGAGGAGCCGACGCCCGCTCCGGCTCCCGTTCCTGCCCCTGCCACGGAGCCAGTGGAGCAGCCCGCTCCGGCGTGAGGCAGCTCGAAAGCTCGATCGAGCCGGTGCTCGGCTGGAGGATCTGGCACGTGGATCCCGAGCCGGGCCGCCCGCTGCTTCGCTCCTGGGCGCGCTCCGCGTCCTGGCCCGCGGCAGGCGAATGGAGGCGAGTTGCCGCTCGATCCTGAGCCTCGCGCTCCGCTCCCGGAGCCACTCGGCGCTGAGGAAGGGGCACAAGTGCGGCATCTACGCGCTCCGCAACCGCGCTGCCGCGGAGGCCTTGCTCCACGAGCTGGGGGAGGTGGGACCGAGGTTCAACCGCCTTCCTGCCGCCATGGGCCGAGTCTCGCTGTGGGGCCGGGTGATCGAGAACACGGGCGGCTGGCGGGCTCAGTTGGTCTACCCCTATGACCTCACCCTGTTCGGGGCGGACGAGTCGCTCACCGCGGACCTTCGCCGCCACTACGCGGTAGACGTCGCTCTCGGCTAGAAGAGCGGCCCGCCGGCCACGAGGCCGACGTCGCTGCAGCTTCCAGAACGCCTGCATGTAGACCGCCGCGGGAAGCAGGCGTAAGCACTTCTCCTTCTGCCAGGCGCGCAAACGGCGGCATAGACTGGGCCGGAAGCTGTGACCGTGACCAGGCCATCGCGCGGGCATCTCGCCGAGTCTTTGTGGGTCGCGAAGTTGCCTGGTCGCTGATGGCGGTGCTTTCAAGGCCCGAGACGAAGTACGCGCGAAGCGGCGACGTGCACGTCGCCTACCAGGTCTTCGGCGAGGGGGAGCTCGACGTGGTCCTCGTGCCCGGATTCATCACCCACGTGGAGCTGGTCTGGGAGCATGAGCCATTCGCGCGCGCGCTCCAGGCGCTGGGTTCCTTCGCGCGCGTCATCAACTTCGACAGGCGCGGCTCGGGGCTGTCCGACCCCGTGTCCGAGGCCCCCTCTTTGGAAGAGCGGATGGACGACGTGCGCGCGGTGATGGACGCAGCGGGCTCGGAGCACGCCGCCCTGATCGGGATCTCGGAGGGTGTGCCGATGAGCATCCTGTTCGCGGCGACTTATCCGGAGCGGGTCCAAGCGCTCGTCAGCTCCGGCGGGATGGCGCGTACGACCGAGGCCGACGACTACCCCTTCGGCGCGCCGGCGGAGGCGCTCATCGAGTCGGGCTCCGAGTTCTTACTGCCGTACTGGGGTCAGGGCGCCCTGATCGAGGTGGCGGCGCCGAGCCAGGCCGAGAATCTCGAGAGCCGGGCGTTCTTCGCCCGGCTCGAGCGGTCCACCGCTAGCCCCGGGATGCTGGCGCAGCTCGCGCAGATGTTCCTGGAGATCGACGTGCGGGAGGCGGCCAAGACCGTCCACACGCCGACCCTGCTCCTCCATCGCCGCCACGACCGGCTCGTGAACGTCCGTCACAGCCGCTGGCTCGCCGAGCACATGCCGAACGCGCGGCTCGTCGAGCTGCCCGGCGACGACCACAGCCTCTGGTACGAGCATCCGGAGCTCGCGTTTGCCGAAGTACAGGAGTTCCTTACCGGCACCCGCGCCGAGCCGGAGCCCGAGCGGATGCTCGCCACCGTCGTGTTCACCGACATCGTCGACTCCACCCACACTGCGGCGGAGCTGGGCGACACTCGCTGGCGCGAGCTGCTCGAGCGACACCAGCGAACCGTGCGGGACGCGCTCGAGCGCTTCCACGGCCGCGAGGTGAAGTCGACGGGCGACGGCTTTCTTGCCACCTTCGACGGCCCGGCCCGCGCCGTCCGCTGCGCTCGCGCGATCCTCGACTCCTCGGAGAAGGAGGGCATCCGGGTGCGCGCGGGCCTGCACACGGGCGAATGCGAAGTGATAGGGGAGGACATCGGCGGCATCGCGGTCCACATCGCGGCGCGCGTCAGCGCTCTGGCCGGGCCGAGCGAGGTGCTCGTCTCCCGGACGGTCAAGGATCTGGTTGTGGGGTCGGGGCTCGACTTCGCCGAGCGGGGCGCCCACGAGCTGAAGGGCGTACCGGACACCTGGGAGCTGTACGCGGCCGCCTGACTCGGGTCAGAGAACCGCCTCCGGGCTTCGGATTCCACGCCGGCTGACTCGCGTTTAGCCGACCTCCCGAACGGGCATCAGTGAATCGATTTAGTAAATCGATTCAAATTCAGAAAAGGAGTCGAACCATGTACACGCCACTCGCCGCCGAGATCATCCGCCGCGAGACCGCCCGCGCCGCCTGCTCGGAGCCGCCGGTGCGGCCCCGGAGGCAGCCCGACCCCGTCCGGCGCCGGCTGGCGGTGGTCCTGCGCCGCTCCGCCGACCGCCTGGCGCCCGAGTGCTGAATGGCCGGACACGCCACGCTGCAGACAATCGCTGACGCGGTCGGGGTCTCGCGCGCGACCGTGTCGAACGCCTACAACCACCCCGAGCGGCTCGGCGACGAACTCCGGGAGCGGGTGCTCGCTGCAGCGCGGGAGCTCGGTTACCCGGGCCCCGATCCCGCCGCCCGCCGGTTGCGCCAGCAGCGGGCGGGGGCGGTCGGGCTGCTGTTCACCGAGGCGCTCTCGTATGCGTTCACCGACGCCGCGGCGGTCGCCTTCCTGGAGGGCCTGGCCCGCCGCTGCGAGGAGCGCCAGGCGCCGCTGCTCCTGCTGCCGCTGTCGGCCGCGGGCAAGGCGGCGAGGGCGGCGGTCGGCGACGCGGTGGTCGACGCGCTCTGCATCTACTCGCTCCCTGACGACCATCCCGCCGTGACCGCGGCGCTCGAGCGCCGGCTGCCGCTCGTGGTGGTCGACGAGCCGCGTTGCGAGGGCGCCACGTACGTGGGCATCGACGACCGGCTGGCGACGCGGCGGCTCGGGGAGCGGCTCGTGGAGCTCGGCCATCGGCGCTTGGCGGTCGTCGTCCCAAGCCTCATCCCCGATCGGCGGGAGGGACTCGTGTCGCCGGACCGGCTCGAGCAGGCCGCCTACCACGTCGACCGCGAGCGCCTGGCCGGGTTCCGCGAGGCGCTGGGGGTCGAGCTCGACCACGTCCCGATCTACGAGTGCGCCAACCGCCAGGAGGCCGGCGGTCGTGCGGCCCGGGCACTGCTGGGGCGCGAGCCGCGGCCGACGGCGCTGCTCTGCACGACCGACGAGCTCGCCCTGGGCGCGCTCCGGGGCGCCCGCGGGCTCGGCCTGGAGGTGCCCGGCGACGTGTCTGTCACCGGCTTCGACGATGTCCCCGGGGCGGCGGCGGCCGGCCTGACCACCGTGCACCAGCCGCTCGCCGAAAAGGGCGCGGTGGCCGGGGATCTCTTGCTCGAGCTGCTCGACGAGGGCGACGGGCGGGAGGCGATCCTCCCGGCCGAGCCGGTCATGCGCGGCTCGACCGGGCCGCCGCCGGCCTGAATTTACGTTTTGCCACCCGCTGCGGCGGTGACCTTGTCTTGAGCGGGCAGATCCAGCTTCGATCGAGGAGGGTTACCGACCATGTCCCCCAGCGGGGTGCTGCTGACCGGGGCAACGGGATTCGTCGGCATGCAGGTGCTGGCGCGCTATCTCGAGCACACAGACCGCCGGGTGTACGTCCTCGTGCGCGCGCAGGACAAAAAGGCCGCCGAGGACCGCCTTCGCGACAAGCTTTCCACGCTATTCGGCCAGTCCAACCTCCCCGACCGCCTGGTCGCCGTGCCAGGCGACATCGAATCGCCCGGGCTTGGCCTCGTCGATGAGGAGCGAGAGCGCGTCGCGAAGGAAGTCGGCGAGATCGTCCACGCGGCGGCGTCGGTGTCCTTCGAGCTGCCGCTCGATGCCTCGCGGCGGATCAATGTCGAGGGCACCCGCCGCGTGCTCGAGCTCGCCGAGCTCGTCCGGAACACAGGCGGGCTCGACAACTTCTCCTACATCTCCACGGCCTACGTGGCCGGCACCCACGGCGGCGAGTTCGGCGAGGACGACTTCGACCTCGGGCAGGACTTCCGCAACCCGTATGAGCGCTCGAAGTTCGAGGCCGAGCGGCTCGTCCGCGACCATGCCGACCACCTGCCGTTGAAGATCTTCCGGCCCAGCATCATCGTGGGGGAGGCCTCGAGCGGCTGGACCGACTCCTTCAACGTGCTTTACACGCCACTGAGGGCGTTCGCCCGCGGGCATCTGCCGTTCATGCCGGCCCGCCAGCGAGCCCCGGTGGACGTGGTGCCGGTGGACTACGTCGCCGACGCCGTGTTCGAGCTCTCGCAGCGGCCCGTCGAGCATGCCGAGACCTACCACCTGGTGGCCGGCCCGGAGGCGACGACCGTCGAAGAGATCGTCGGGCTCGCCTCGAAGGAGCTCGACCGCCCTGTACCGCTGGTCGTCCCGCCGCCCCTCTACCGCCGACTGTTGCATCCGCTGCTCCTGTGGCGAAGCGACGGTCGCCGCCGGCGGGCGCTACGGCGCATGGAGACCTTCTTCCCCTACTTCGCGATGCGGGTGCGCTACGGGAACGAGCGGGCCAGGCACCTGCTCGAGCCGAAGGGGATTCGCGTCAGCCCGTTCCGGAGCTACTTCGGGCGACTGATCGACTTCGCCAAGCGGGCGCGCTGGGGCGAGCGGAAGCTGCCGCGGGCGCAGGCGCTCGAACCGGCTCCAATCGAACGAGCGGGAACTGTCGCCGGGTAAGCGAGCGCGTCCGCCGGGGGATCGCGCGGCTGCTGCCGTGAGGCCCGGGCCACACCGACTTCAGCGTCTCGATCTCCCGCTCGGCTTGCGCCGGTGGCGGGCGGCGCCCGTTTTGGGGGAGCATGGGCCGCGCGACCGGAGAAGGTATGAGCCGTGCTGCGAACCGAGTTGTGCGTCTGCTGGGGATAGAGACTCCACTCATCCAAGCCGCCATCCCGCCGGCGGCGGGGCCGGAGCTGGTCGCGGCGGTGGGAGAAGCCGGGGCGATCGGGAGCCTCGCCACCGTCTTCAAGTCGGCGGACGAGGTCACGGGAGATCCAGGCGGTGCCCCGGCTGACAGACAAGCCCTTCGTCGTGAACCACGTGGCCCCACTCCTCAACGAGGAATCCTTCGCCGCCACGCTAGAGGCGCGGCCACGAGCGGTGTCGATGGCTCTGGGCGAGCCGCTCGCTCGGGTCGACCGGGTCCACGAGGCCAGCGTCCTCTTCGTCCAGCAGGTCCACACCGTCGACCAGGCGCGGGCCGTCGCCGAGGCCGGGGTCGACGCGATCATCGCGCAGGGCAGCGAGGCAGGCGGCAAACTGCGGCGTCGTCGCCCTGTCCGTCCTGCTTCCCCAGGTGGCCGACGCCGTCGGTGACATCCCCGTCATCGCGGCCGGCGGGATCGCGGAAGGCCGCGGCCCTTGTGCTCGGGGCCAAGGGCGCCAACCTCGGGACGAGGTTCCTCGCCTCAGAGGAGGCGACGGCGGGCGAGGGCTGGAAGCGGCAGATCGTCTCGGCCGAGTCGGACCAGGCGTGAGGCTCGGCTTCTGGCCCGAGATCTTCGGCGTGCCGCGCCGGGGTGACTACGACGTCGGGCCTCGCTCCCTGCGGACGCCGTTCGCCAACGAGTGGCTCGCCAACCCCGGCGAGGCTGGCGGCCAGGCCGAGGAGCTGAGAGGGCGGCTCGTCGCCAAGCTGCGCGACAACACGATCCACGACCTCGTCCCTTCAGCGGGCAGACCACCGGGCTGATTTACGACGTGCGACCGGCCGCGGAGATCGTCCAACGGCATCGGGTCGGGGGCCGAGGAGGCGCTGCGGAGTGCGGCTCAGTCGCTGGAAGCCTGAGCCCCAGTCCGCCTCACCCGCCTCCTCGACCTCGCCGCGGCGGCCATGGGCTCCTTGGTCGCCGTGGGTGGTTGATTCCGCGCGAACGAACGGCGGCGGCGAAGGGACGCCACGCGTCCCCCGACGAGAACGAAGCCCGAGCCACCCGCACCCGGAAAGCCCGAGACACCGCGCCCGGGGGCGAATCCAGGACGCGTCCTGGCTAACTGTTGCCGAGCAACAGCAGGGCAGGGCTCAGCGAACCCTTCGACCTTGACGCCGCCGTAGGGTCAGACTGCTGCTCAGATCAGCCTCGCGCTCACGGTGATCTCGTCCACGCCGCGCAGCGCCTGGGAGACCGGGCAGCCCTCATTCGCGGCCTCCGCCTCGCGCTGGAAGTCGTCGTCCTCGATGCCTGGCACCCGTCTCCATGCGCATCGTGCCCTTTCCGTCCTGGAGCGATCCCTCCCAGGTGGCCTCCGCCTTCCGCTTAGGCATTTCTCGGCTCCTTTCGATAGCTGTCAAGGACCCGATCTTCGGAACGGCGACCGACTACTCGCGCGACTACGAGAAGCGCTTCGGCAAGCCGGCCGAGTACCACAGCGCCGAGGCCGCGGCCGCCTGCCTCGCGCTCGTGCTGGCCGTCGAGAAGGCCGGCTCGGCGGATCCGAAGAAGGCGCGTGACGCGCTGGCGGACCTCGACACGCCCTCGTTCTTCGGTCCGATCAAGTTCAACGAGCGCGGTCAGAACGTGACCAAGCCGATGTCGGCCATCCAGATCCAGAACGGCGAGGTGACCACCATCTACCCCAAGGATCAGGCGGAGGCGAAGCTCCAGTGGCCGGGGACGGGCGGCTAGGCGCGCCAGGAGGGCGCCCGTGACCGAGTTCCTCCAGTCCACCGTCTACGGCCTGCTCGACGGCGGCCTGCTGGCCCTGTTCGCGATCGGCTTCTCGCTCGTTTGGGGCGTGATGAACATCGTCAACCTGGCCCACGGGGCGTTCGTGGTGACCGGGGCCTACATCGCCTGGAAGCTCAACACGGCGATGGGCCTCGACCCGTACCTCGGGATGTTCGTCGCGGCGGTGGCGATGTTCGCCGGGGGCTACATCGT
>DATFQM010000077.1:0-17511 GCA_035264265.1 Thermoleophilaceae bacterium | reverse complement strand
GCAAGGAAAACGCCCCGGGGCGCGCCTCGAGTCTAGCGGTCCCTCTCGGGCTCGAGGCCGGCGAGCGTAGGACCTATCCCACTTGGACGCACGTCCGCCCGCCAAGCGGGATAGGTCCTTAGCCGTCGCGAATGGCGACTATGCCGCCGAGCAGCGTTCCCAGGTAGGCGGTCCCGTCGCGACCGATGGCGATGCCCGCATAGTTGTTGTTGTAGTTCAGCCCCCTTCCCGCGAGCTGCCTCCAGACCCGGCGACCGGTGCGGAAGTCGAGCGCCGTCCAGAAGTAGGGCTGCGACCCACCCGGATCGGGGGGACGCGTGTACGCGTAGATCAACCCGGTGGCGAGCGAGAGCTTGGGGACCGTCGTGGGCGCACGCTCGGTCCGGTTGGTCCACCTCCGGCGGCAGCCCCGCCCGCCCCGCTCGATGTCCACGCGGGCAAAGCCCGGCTCGGTGACGGCGCCGCTCATCGGGCCGAAGGGATCCTGATAGCCGTAGTTGTTCTCGACGATGAGTGAGCGACCGGCCCCGACAAGGGATTCCTCAGTCGCGCTGGCGCCTCGGCGGAAAACCGGGACCCTGCATACGAGCCGCCGCCCGTGCCGCGGGTGCACGGCCGTCCGGTAGACCACCACGTTCATCGGGTCGTCGTTGTCGGTGATGGCCACGTACCCACCCTGGAGCACGGTCGGCGTGGTCCCCGTGCCGTCGTCCACCTGCCCCGGCTTCGTCAGGCCGGAGTTGCGGTAGCGGGCCTTCCAAACGATCTGGGGTCGCCCGCCGCGACCGGCGCGGAAGCGGTACATCTTGCGGTTGGTGGCTATGTAGACGTCGTGCGACGCAGTGGCGAACGAGTTCTCGATCTCGCCCGTGCGGCCTCGACCCAGCCGCCGCAGCCGAATCCGTCCGGACCTGCGGGCGATCGTTCCGACCACGCCGTTCCGCTTGGCCACGAACCAGATCCGGCCCGACGAGTCCGGCAGCGCCGAAGTGATCCGCTCGTCGCTCCTGAGCGCCCGGCTCAGGTCGTAGTCGCGCCGCAGGACGAAGCCGGGCGAGCCGCGGCGCTCGGCGATCACCCAAACGTGGCGGGTGGTCGTGGCGCTCCAGACCCGGTCCCTGTTGTCGAGGAAGAAGTAGCCGCCGCCGGTGAAGTCCTGGAACAGCGAGGTGCCGGGAGCAAGGGGCGCGCGCGGCGGCAGGGAGAACTGACCCAGGACGTCCAGCGTCTTCGGGTCGAACATGTAGAGGCGCGGTCCGTCCCCGCCGATGCAGACCGAGACCGGCCGCGGCTGTCGAACGCGATCGAGCCGCACACCCGGCCGATCAGGTTCGAGAAGGTGCGCGGCGAGCTGCCCAGCGGACCTCTGTAGCGGTACGCGTCCGTCTGCCAGGCGTCGTTGTGGATCTCGCTGAAGGGGTTCGGGGCCATGAAACGGTTCTGGAAGGGCCGCCGCACGCCGTGTATCGGCTTCCCGACGGCCGCCTGCCCGGAGTACGGCGGCAGCGTCGTCGGCGGTCCCGAAGACGGGATCGGGGCCGCCCCCGCCCCGGCAGGCAACACCAATCCCGCGAGCAGCGGGAAGCCGACCATCCCTCGATCGACCAAGCGACGCTGCCTTGCCATGGGCTCCTCCCCTCGACGGAGTGACGACGCCTCTTGCGCCGACCTTAACCCAGTCGGGCACGGGCACTCGGCGAGACGTCCCGTCGCCAACTGTTGTCGGGGCGCCGGCGGCTCGATCCGAAGGGCCCTACCCCGCGGTCTCGCCCGACCTCCGCCGACGTCTGCCGCCGCGTCGGCCGCGGCGCCGGGGGCGCTCCTTCTCCCCGTCAGCGCGCTCGGGGGGCGAGTTCACCAGCGAGGCCTGCGCGGCCGAGCGGCCGACCTTCTCGATCCGCACCAGCGTCTTCTCGCCCACCAGGCGTGCCGCTCCGGACACCGAGACCACGTAGCCATCGAGCTTGGCGACGGCGTCGTCCTCGTTGTACATGTGCGGCTCCTCTATCGAGACCAGGACCTCCTCGCCCTCGCGGAAGGGAAGGGCGCGCTCCTCTACCTCCTTGCGGGTGCCCTCCAGCGTGACCTCGAAGTGGTCTATCGCCAGCGCCTCGGTGCCCTCGAAGTGGAAGTGCTTCCCGGTGTCCCGCTCGATCTCGGCCAGAGCCCCCGGCCTCCCGGGCCCGCCGACTAGGATCGCGGCAACCTGGGGATGGACCCGCACGAGGAAGGCCTCCGGCTTCGGGCGCTCGGCGGCCAGCTCCCGGAGCCAGCGGTCGACCTCGAAGGCCACCGTCTCCTCCGAGAGCACCACGCCCTCCCCCTCACAGGTCGGGCAGGTCTTGGTGAGGATCTCGCGGACGCCGTCGGTGACGTTCTGGCGCGTCATCTCGACGAGGCCGAGCGGCGAGATCTCGACGACGTAGGTCTTGGTGCGGTCCTCGTCGAGTGCCTTGCGCAGCGTCTTCAGCACCGCGTCACGGTTGCGCGAGCGCGACATGTCGATGAAGTCGATGACGATGATCCCCCCGATGTCGCGCAACCGCAGCTGCCGCACGACCTCGTCGGCCGCCTCGAGGTTGGTCTTCGTGATCGTGTCCTCGAGGCGGGCGCCGCGGCCCCGACCCGTGAACGACCCGGAGTTGACGTCGATCACGGTCATCGCCTCCGCGTAGTCGATCATCAAGTAGCCGCCGGAGGGCAGATCCACTCGCCGCTTGAGCGTCGACTGGATCGCCTCCTCGACGCCGTAGCGCTCGAATAGCGGATGCTCGGCGTCCTCGTAGAACTCGAGCCGCTCGAGCAGCTCGGGCGCCGTGCGGGCGAAGAACGACTCGAGCCGGTGATGCTGCTTCCGGTCGTCGACGATCGCCTTCTCGAACTCGGCCGAGAAGATGTCGCGCGCGACGCGCACGGACAGGTCGGCCTCCTGAAACACCATCGCCGGGGCCTGGGTCTTCTCGGCGCGCTGCTGGAGCACCTCGTGGAGCTTGTGGAGGTACTTGATCTCGCGCTCGAATTCCTCGCGCTTGGCTCCCTGGGCCGCGGTGCGCACGATCGCTCCGCCGCTGCCAAGGTCGATCTTGCCTGTCGCCTTGCGCAGGCGGTCCCGCTCCTTCGGGTCGAGCCGGCGGGAGACGCCGATCCCCTCCCCCTGCGGGACGTAGACGAGGTAGCGTCCTGCGATCGAGAGCTGCATCGACAGACGCGGCCCCTTGGTCTTCAGGGGATCCTTGATGACCTGGACCAGCACCTCCTGGCCGGGCTTCAGCAGGTCCGAGATCTGCTTGCCCTTGCTGCGGCCCGAGCGACCCCGGCGGGCCACCTCGACTCCCGCAACGACGATGTCGTCGGCGTGCAGGAAGCCGTTCTTGTCGAGCCCGATGTCGACGAAGGCCGCCTCGAGCCCGGGCAGGACGTTGTCGACCTTTCCCTTGTAGATGTTGCCGACTATGGAGCGGGCGCCCGGCCGCTCGATGTAGAGCTCACCGACGCGCCACTGCTGGTTCTTGCGGCCTCCCTCGCTTTCGAGGATGGCCACTCTGGTTTCGCCGCGGTCCACCGCGACGAGCACTTGCTTCTTCAAACTTGGGTCCTCTCATGATTCAGAGGCCCTTGGCCCGCGCGGTCTGCCGCGCTTGCGCGTATATCGCCTGCAAGAGGCCTAGGGCCATGAAGGTGACGAGCACCGACGAGCCGCCATAGCTCACAAGTGGCAAGGGGACGCCGGTGATGGGCATGATCCCGATGGTCATGCCCACATTGACGAAGACCTGGAACATCAGCATCGCCGTGATGCCGCCGGCTATCAGTGCACCGAACAAGTTCTTCGACATAGTCAGGATACGCAGCGCTCTCCAGATCATGAGCGCGAACAGGGACAGCACGAGAGCGGCCCCCACGAAGCCGAACTCCTCGCCCACCACGGAGAAGATGAAGTCCGTGTGGTGCTCGGGAAGGAAGTCGAGCTTGGTCTGCGTTGCCTGGTCGCCGCGGCCGGACTTGCCGCCCGACCCGATCGCGGTCAGCGACTGGTTGATCTGGTAACCCTGCTCCCGGGGGTTGTCGGTGGGGTGCATAAAGGCCGTGAGCCGGTCCACCTGGTACGGCTTGAGCACCTGGACGTCCGCCTTGGGCGCCGCCACCAGCACCAGCATGAGGGCCCCCACCGCGAGAACCCCGAGCGCGGCGAAATGGGTCCACTTCGTCCCGGCCACGAACAGCACGGCGACCGCGATCGCCAGGTACACCATGCCCGACCCCAGGTCCGGCTGGGCCACGACGAGCATGGCCGGGATCAGCGCCAGCAGCATGACGCGACTGGTGGTCTCGGGCTCGTTCAGCCTGCGCACCCTGTCGACCACGAAGCCGGAGAGCGCCACGATCAGCAGCAGCTTGCCGAGCTCGGACGACTGGAGATTGATGAAGCCCAAGTCGATCGCGCGCTTGGACCCGCGGGCCGACACGCCCAGCGCAAGGGTGAGCAGGATCGCGCCGATCATCGCGATGTAGAGCCCCGCCTTCCATTCCCGCGCCCGTGAGTAGTCGAAGCGGGACAGGAGCATCATCAGTACGACCCCCACGGCTCCGTACGCCGCCTGACGGTAGACGTAGTAGAGCCTGTCGCCCGGAATGTCGTCGGCCGTGGCGCCGCTCAGGACGTAGACGCTGGAAGCGATCAATCCCACCGCGGCCAGCAGCAGCCATGGGTCGAACCACAGGCTGCGACGCGGCTGCGGCTCGCGGAAGTCCTTAACCGTGGCGCCGAGTGTCGTGTCCATCAGTCGGAGGGACCCCCACCCCTTGCCTTGTCGCCTCTCACCCCGAATAGCTTGGCCAGGATGGTACGGGCCATAGGCGCCGCGGTCTCGGCGCCGAAACCGCCGGCCTCGTCGGTGACCGCCACCACGTACTTGGGGCTCGGGAAGGGAGCGAGCGCTACGTACCACGACTGGTCCGGGCGCCCCGCGCCCTTCTCGGCCGTTCCAGTCTTGCCGGCGACGGGAACGGGGAAGCCGGCGAACACCTTGGCCGAGGTACCACCCGGCTGGCTCGCGGCGCCACGCAGGCCCTCGAGGATCGCCTCGCGGAACGCCGGATTGATGTTCAGGCGGCGCGACGGCGGCGCGTCCAGCTCCTGGATGGCGCGGCCGGAGGAGTCCTCGATGCGAAGGCCGACGCGTGGCGCGAGTACCCTGCCGCCGTTGGCGACCGTCGCGTAGGCGACGGCGAGCTGCAGGGGGTTCGCCTGCAGGTCGCCCTGGCCGACCGAGAGGTTGATGTTGTCCCCTACCGACCAGGGCCGGTCGGTGAGGTGCCGCTTGAACAAGCGATTGCGCCAGCGTGGCGTGGGGATCAGGCCCGGCAGCTCGCCGGGCAGGTCGACACCGGTCTTGCGGCCCAGTCCGAGCAGACGCGCCCAGTGCTGGAGCCGCAGCGTGCCGTTCATGTCGCGGCCCAGCTGGTAGAAGAAGACGTCGCTCGAGACCGTGAGCGCCTGGCGTAGCGCGAGAGCCCCGTGCCCGCCGCCGCCGGCGTTCTTGAAGGTCACGCCGCCGACGGTCAGCGAGCCGCCGTCGAAGAGCACCGTGTCGGGCGTGAACACGCCGGTTTCGAGCCCGGCGGTGGCCGTGATCAGCTTGAAGGTCGAGCCCGTCGGGTAGAGACCCTGGGTCGCGCGGTTCGACAGCGGCGCCCCGTTCAAGGGATCCCTCAATCGCCTGTAGTCGGACGGCTTGATGACCTTGGAGAACAGGTTGGGGTCGAAGGACGGCTGCGACCCGAGGGCCACCACCTCGCCGGTGTGCACGTTCATCACCGCGAACGCGCCGCGGCCGGTGCCGCCGGCGAGCGTCTCCTGCCCCGTCTTCTGGACGTCGAGGTCTATCGAGAGGCGCAGCTGGCTGCCCTGCCGCGGCTGAACGACCGTGAGCTCGCGCTTGAGCCGGCCAAGGGCGTCCACCTGGACCTTGCTCGCGCCGTCCCTGCCCCTCAGGAAGCGGTCGTACTGGTACTCGATCCCGGACTGGCCCACGCGGTCGCCCAGGTTCACGCCCCGGTAGCGCTCGTCCTTGAGCTGCTCCTTGGTGACCTCGCCAACGGTCCCGAACAGGTGGGCACCGATCGTGTGGTGGGGGTAACGGCGAAGGAACACCCGCTCGACCGTCACGCCCGGGAACTGCTCCTGACGCTCCAGGATGTAGGCCACGACAGGCCCGCTGACGTCCTGCTTCACCGTCGCGGTGGAGAACGGCAACGCCCTCAGCTCCCTGGAGATGCCCCGCTGGATCCGCCGGGGGCGCATTTGGAGTACCCGCCCCAGCCGCCGGTACAGCACGCGGCGCCTGCGGCGGTTGCGCGGCAGCTTCTCGGGAGTCACCTTGACCGCCAGACCGGTGCGGTTCTCGACCAGGAGGCGCCCGTCGCGATCCACCACCTCGCCCCGCGGCGCCTGCACCGTGATCTTGCGCTGCTGGTTGTTCCTCGCCTCGGTCAAGTACCTGTCGCCCGAAAGCACCTGCAGGTACCAGAGGCGAAAGAAGATCACCGCGAACGCCACGAGCGCGATGCCGCCCAGGAAAGCGATCCGCAGCGCCAGCTTGGGAGTTAGTGTCGGACGCCTGTCGGAGTCGAGGTACATCAGGTCACCTGGGAGTCAGACCTCAAGCCCCCGGAGCCCGAGCGGACCGGGCTCGCTCGGCGCGCCCCTGCGGCGCCGCAGCTCGCGGGGGTCGAACGCGAGCGCGGGGGCCAGCAGCTTGCGCGACAGGATGAACACCGGCAGCGCCAGGAGCGCCCCCAGCATCACGGTGACCGCCGCGTCCCTGATCACGAGCGGGCTCACAGTGGCGCCCACGTCGAGCATGAAGGACACCGCCGCGTAGGCGGTCACCCAGCCGGCGGTGGCGAAGGCCCCCACAGCGATAGGCATCAGGCCGTGGGACGGGTCCCGTACCTCGCGGAAGCGGCCAACCCCATAGCCCACGGCGGTGAGCACGAGCGAGGACGCGCCCATCGTCGCGCCGGTCGCCAGGTCGAGCAGGAGGCCCGCCGCGAAGCCAGCCGCTGAGCCGGCGATGCTGCCTCCGTAGAAGGCCACCGCGGCGACGGCCAGCGGGGTCAGGTCGGCGTAGCTGCCCAGCACCCCGATCTGGCCGACGACCGAAAGCTGCAGGATCACGGCCACCAGCAGGAGCAGGCCCACGCGCAGGAAGGCCCCGGGGCCCAAGATCACGGCGCGACCACCTGGCCGGTCGATGCGTTCTGCTGAGTCGGCGGCCGGCGCGTGAGGACCTGCACGAAGTCGAGCCGCCGGACGTCCGCGAACGGCTTGAGGTGCACGCGCTGATAGAGCTCGACCTCGTCGAGGTCCACCTTCGTGACCCGGCCGATCGGGATGCCGCGTGGGAAGATCGAGCGGACCCTGTCCGAGGAGAAGCCGGACGTCACCACCGTGGTCCCCTTCCTCACCCGCATGCCCTTCTCGACGAAGTCCAGGAGCAGGTCGTTGGGGTTGCCCACCTCGGGCTTGACGATCCCGTTCGCCCCATTGGGCATCACCTGGGCGGAGACGGCGGATTGGGAGTCGGTGATGAGCGTGACCTCCGCGGTGCCGCCGGTGACCCTGGTGACCTTCCCCGCGAGCCCCCCGGCCGCGATCACCGGCTGGTGGATGCGGATGCCGTCCGCCCGTCCCTTGTCGATCTTTACGCTCGTGTACCAGACCGTGGGCGAGCGGGCTATCACCCGGGCGCCGACAGGATCGGTCCCCCGCGGGAAGCTGGCCTCGCGCCGCAGCCCGACGAGCCCGCGGAGCTGACGGTTGTCGTGCTTGGCGGTCTGGGCCTGGGCGAGCTCGCTGCGGAGGCTCTCGACCTCCCTGCGCAGCTTGTCGTTGTCCTTCTTCGCGTCGATCGAGTCGCCGAACCACCCGAACAGGTCTCGCACGGGCTTGAGCGCTCTGCTCGCCCCGGTCTCGATCGGGGCCAGCGCCTCCTGGGTGCCGCGCTGGAGCGCATGGAGGACTCCGCCGCCCGACTCGCCGAAGTATGCGGTCAGGAGCGCGACCGACAGCCCGACGAACACGCCCAGCACCGCCCGCCTGCGGCGGATCGTCTTCTGATCGAACACGGGCTCGGGAACCTCCCGGCGCCGGCTCCTACCGCCGGCGGCTGTTTCGGGAATTCTTGTTGCTGCGGTGGATGGCCTCGAATTCCTCGAGGCTGCGGCCGGAGCCGACCGCCACGCAGGTGAGCGGCGATTCGGCCAGGTGGGCGGGCATCTGGGTCTCGTCTCGCAGCCGCTCGTCGAGCCCCTGCAAGAGCGCGCCCCCGCCCGCCAGCATGATCCCTCGGTCCATGATGTCCGAGGCGAGCTCCGGAGGTGTGCGGTCCAGCGTCTCCTTGACCGCGTCGACGATCGCCTGGAGCGGCTCCTCGATCGCCAGCCGGACCTCTTCGCTCGTGAGCACGATCGTCTTGGGCAGCCCCGAGACCAGGTCGCGGCCACGGATCTCGGCCTGAACCTCCTCGTCGAGCGGGAAGGCGGAGCCGATTTCGAGCTTGACCTCCTCCGCCGTCTGCTGCCCGATCATGAGCTTGTACTCGCGCTTGACGTAGTTGATGATCGACTCGTCGATCTCGTCGCCGCCGATCCGGATCGACTGCGACACCACGATCCCGCCGAGCGAGATCACCGCCACCTCGCTCGTGCCCCCGCCTACGTCGACGACCATGTTGCCCGTCGGCTCGCCGACCGGCAGTCCGGCGCCGATCGCGGCCGCCATCGGCTCCTCGATCAGGTAGGCCTGTCGTGCTCCCGCCGACAGGCAGGCCTCCTCAACCGCGCGCTTCTCCACCCCGGTCACGCCGCTCGGGACGCAGACCACCACCCGCGGATGCGCCCAGCGGTTCTGGTGCACCTTCTGTATGAAGTGGCGGAGCATCTGCTCAGTCACGTCGAAGTCGGCGATCACGCCGTCCTTGAGCGGACGGATGGCCTGGATCGTCCCGGGCGTGCGGCCCAGCATGCGCTTGGCCTCTATGCCTACCGCGTGCACCTCGGCCGAGCGCGAGTCAATGGCCACCACCGACGGCTCCGACAGCACGATCCCGCGCCCGCGCACGTACACCAGCGTGTTGGCCGTGCCGAGGTCGACCGCCATGTCGCGGCCACCCATGCCGGTCAGGTAGGAGAAAAAGCCCATCTGCGCGTGTTGTAGGTGAGAATAGGCTGCCAGCCGGCAGCCTGCCGAGCCGGGACGCTCAAGTTCATCGTCAGCCCCGGACGCGTCCGGCTGGCGAGCCGGGAAGTGTAGCCGACCAGCCCCGTGCCGCCGAGGCATGCGCTAATGAGGCGCCAGGGGCCAGTCGCCAGTCGCCAGGGGCCAGTCACCAGGAACGCCGCGCGAGCCGTAATCGTGGCGACGGGCATCTGCACTTCGTGACTTCTGCCACATCCGGGGATGGATCTGGCCCTGGGGAGAGTTGCCAGCCGCCAGTCTTCAAGAAGGGCCCGAGCCCTAGCCCCTGGCGACTGGCGCCTGGCGACTGGAGACTGTCCTCAGCCCTCAGGGAAGGCGGGTGGTGCTCTTGAGGACTGCCGGACTGGGGACTGCCTACGTGAACAGCTCCGGCGCCAGGTCGACCAGCAGCGCGACGGGTAGCCCAACGACGTTCCAGTAGTCCCCTTCGATTCCCGCCACCAGCGCCGCGCCGCGCCCCTGTATCGCGTAACCGCCGGCGCGCTCGCGCCACTCGCCGCTACCCAGATACCAATCGAGGTCGTGCTGCTCGAGCAGCCGGAAGCGGACGCGGGTGACCGCGACGTCGGTGCGCTCCTCGCCGTGGGCGAGACGCAGGGCGATCCCGCTCATCACCTCGTGCGTGCGGCCGGAGAGCCGGCGGAGGAAGATCTCGGCCTCCTCGGCGTCGCGGGGCTTGCCGAAGACGCGGCCGTCCAGCACCACCTCGGTGTCGACGCCGAGTACCCGCTCCCCGTCGACCGAGCGGGCCTTCCGAAGCGCGTTGTCGAGCGCGAGGGCGCGGGGCTCTCGCCCGGTCACCTCCTCGACGTCGGGCGCCACGACGCGGAACTCCACGCCGAGTTGCTCGAGGATCGCCCGCCGCTGGGGAGAGCGGGAGGCGAGGATCAAAAGGTCAGCCGTCAAGCTCCGGGAAGAACAGCGCGACCTCGCGGGTCGCCGACTCCGGCGAGTCCGAGCCGTGGACGAGATTGGTCTGCACCTCGAGGCCGAAGTCGCCCCGGATGGAGCCCGGGGAGGCCTCAAGCGGATTCGTCGCGCCGATCACCTGCCGCGCGGCGGTCACGACCTCGGACCCCTCGAGCACCATCGCCACCAGCGGTCCGCTGATGATGAAGTCCACCAGGCCGGCGAAGAAAGGCTTGTCGACGTGCTCCGCGTAGTGGCGCTCGGCGAGCTCGCGCTCCATGGTCATGAGCTTGAGCGCCGCGATCCGCAGGCCCTTGCGCTCGAAGCGCGCGATCACCTCGCCCGTGAGGCCGCGTCCAAATGCGTCCGGCTTGACCAGGATCAGGGTCCTGTCCATCGCTCTCCTTTCTCGCGGGGCCTAGATGGTCGATTTCAACGCCGCGTGGGCGCGGGGCGCCTCCGCGTGCGCAGGTTCGCAGCGTCAGCCATCTAGCCCGTCGATTGGGGGCGGTCGCGGCGCGCCGGCGCACGTCGCTCGGCCGGGTTCTCGGCGGGGCGCACGCCCGAGGCCTGACGCGCCGCTGGGGCCTGACGCGTAGCGGGGGCCTGACGCGTAGCGGGGGCCTGACGCGTCGCCGGGGCACGGGCGGCGGTCCTGCGGCGCTCCCTGGGGCGCCCGGCCTCCGCATGACCGACCTCGGCCTCGCAGTACGGGCAGATCCTCCAGCGCGGATCGAGCGGCTTTCCGCACACGGTGCACGGCTCCTTGAGCCGCCGGAGGCAGCTCGGGCAGCGCAAGAACGCCTTCTCGACCTCGAAGCCGCAGTACGGGCAGGCCAGGTGCTCGAGGCTCTGGAGCCGGGCCTCCGCGGCGGCGATCTCGAGCTCCCGCTCGCGGACGTCCTCGCGGTATTCGGGCGGGCGCACGATCATGTAGACGACGGTGCCGATGAACGGGAACAGCGACGCGGCGGTCGCGCAGCCGACGAGCATCGGATCGTCGATGCGGCGGCGGGCGTCGGCGTAGGTCCAGTAGACCAGCGCGAGCCAGAGCACGACGAGGAACAAAAGAAGCAGGTTGACCGCGAGGTTCAGCCCGTCGTTCTCGATGCCAAAGACGGCAAGCGCAGGCATTGAATCGGCGAGTGTAGTGCGCCCGGCTACAGAAAGAGCCGGCCGAGCGCGTAGCCGATCCCGAAGAAGACGAGTATCACCGCGGCCACCACGAGGGCGACCAAGCCGATCATCGCACCGAATCCGGGTCCTTCGCCCTCGTCCACGCGGGGAATCCTCGCAGCCTCACTCCACGCTGTCACTCAGCCGGGTCAGGGGGCCGGTGAAGTGACTCTGTACCGACCTACAACGTAGAGGCCCGGGCGTCGCCGGCCTCCCGGACCAGGTCGGCGACGAGGTAGATCGACCCCGTCGCGACCACCGCGCCGACGCGGCCGGCCAGTGCACGGCCCCGCTCTACCGCCGCACCGGGATCCGCGACGGTCTCGGAGGGCGGGCCCGCCAGCTTGTCGGCGAGCGTCTCGAGCGTTCCCGGGGAGAGCGCCCTCGGGTTGACGCAGCGGGTGAACACAAAGCGGTCGAACCGGGGCGCGAGCTCGCGCAGCATCCCGGCGGCGTCCTTGTCCTCGAGCACGCTGATGACGGCCACCCGCGGCCGTCGCTCCCTCACCACCTCGGGCAGCGCCTCGGCGAGGGCGCGGGCACCGGACGGGTTGTGGGCGCCGTCGTAGATCGTGAGCGGGTCCCGAGCCACGAGGTCCATCCGGCCGGGGATGCGGGTCTCGCTCTCGGCAGCGCGCACCGCGGCTTGGTCGAGCTGCCGGCCGAGGAACGCAGAGGTAGCGGTGGCGGCGAGCGCGAAGTTGGCGCGCTGGAACCCTCCGAGAGCCGGGGCGGCACGCACACGCCTCGCACGGCGCTCGGCCAGGACCCGTTGGGCCACGCCCTCCACCTCGTCGGGAAGCGCCTTCGGGGTGACCAGCGTGGCGTGGTCGCGTACCACCGCGAGCTTCTCCTCGGCGATGTCGCCGACTGTCGGCCCGAGCCAGCGCGTGTGCTCGAGGCCCACGTTCGTCAGCACCTGGACCTTGGACGGGATCACGTTCGTCGCGTCGAAGCGGCCCCCGAGGCCGGCCTCGATCACCGCGACCTCCACCCCGCGCCGGGCAAGCTCGTGGTAGGCCGCGGCGGTCAGGGCCTCGAACTGCGTGACTCGATCCTCTGGCTCGAGCGTCCGGTTCACGAGCTCCGCGGCATGCGCAGCGCGCGCCACCGCGGCCGCGAAGTCGGCCTCCGAGATCGCCTGCTCCCCCACCTCGATCCGCTCCCGGAAGGAACGCAGGTGCGGCGAGGTGTAGCTCCCTGTTCGTAGACCGTGACGCTGGAGTATCGCGGCGCAGAATCGGACGGTCGAGGTCTTGCCGTTGGTGCCGACCACGTGGACCGAGGCGAACCGCCGCTGCGGCAGCCCCAGGACGGTCATCAGCTTGTGCATGCGGTCGAGCCCGAACCGCATGCCGAACAGCTCGAGGCCGAGCAGGTACTCCTCAGCCTGACGTAGGTTCATCGGCCCAGCCGCTCGAGGGCCCGCCGAAACTCCTCGAGCTTCCGGCGCTCCTCCTCGACCACCTCGGGCGGCGCCTTCTCGACGAAGCCCTTGATGGCGAGCTTGCGCTCGCCGCGCTCGATCTCGCCGCGGAGCTGCTCGCGCTTGGCCGCCAGCTTCCTCTCTCCTTCCTGGGGGTCGAAGGCGTCGGAGGGAAGGACCTGCACTGCGCCGCCCGGGATCGGCAGGGTCGCGAGCACGTCGCCGTCCGCCCGCTCGTCGGCCACGAATTCGAACCGAGCCAGGCGCGCGATCTGGCCTCTGCTGGCCTCGTCATAGCCGTCGGCGAGGAGCCGGGCGGGGATCTGGGCGGAGGCCTTGGCGCCGACGGCGTCGCGGTAGCTGCGCAGCTCTGTCACCGCGTCGATCACGCGCCCCAGCTGCTTCTCGGCCTGGGCGTCGATCAGCCCGTCGTTCGGCTCCGGCCACTGCGCGATCGCGAGGAGGCCGCGCTCGCCGGGCAGGAATGACCAGATCTCCTCGGTGACGAAGGGCAACACCGGGTGGAGCAGGACCAGCGACCGCTGGAGAGCATGCAGCAGCACGCCGGAAACCGCGGTGTTGTTCTCCGAGTAGAGGCGCGGCTTGGCGAGCTCGAGGTACCAGTCGCACAGCTCCGACCAGAACACCTCGTAGAGGCGCAGTGCAGCGGGAGAGAAGTTGAAGCCGTCGAGCAGCTCCGTCACCTCGCGCGTGGTGTGCTCCAGCCGCGACAGGATCCAGCGGTCCTCGACGGTTTCGGCCGTGGCGGCGGAGGGCGCCCTGTCCTCGGAGGCGCCCAGCAGTATCAGCCGGGACGCATTCCAGAGCTTGTTGGCGAGGTCCTCGCCCTGCTTGACCCGCTGGGCCGAGTAGCGCACGTCCTGGGTGGAGGCCATCGCGAGCAGTCCGAAGCGAAGGGCGTCGGCGCCGTGGCTCTCGATCTCGTCGAGCGGATCGATCCCGGTGCCGAGCGACTTGGACATGCGCTTGCCCTCCGGCGACTGGATCACGGAGTGGATGGGAACGTCGCTGAACGGAATCTCGCGTGTGAACTCGATCCCGAACATCACCATCCGAGCCACCCAGAGGAAGATGATGTCGCGCGCCGTGGAGAGCACGTCGGTGGGATAGAAGGCGCGCATCTCCGCCGTGTCCCCCGGCCAGCCGAGCGTCGCGAAGGGCCACAGCGCCGAGGAGAACCACGTGTCGAGTACGTCGGGATCGCGTTCCCAGCCGTCGCCGTCGGGCGGCCGCTCGCCGACGTAGAGCTCATCGGCGCGGTACCACGCCGGGATCTGGTGGCCCCACCAGAGCTGGCGCGAGATGCACCAGGGCCGGATCTCCCGCAGCCAGCGCAGGTAGACGTCGGTCCAGGGGCTCTCCGGGTGGAAGCGAATCCGCCCCTTCTCCACCACCTCGATGGCCGGCCTAGCTAGCTCGGTCATGTCACAGAACCACTGCAAGGAGATCAGCGGCTCGATTCGCCTGCCGGAGCGCTGGGAGTGGGGGACGTCGTGCACGTAGGGCTGCGTGCCCGAGATGAGGCCCTCCTCGCGCAGCGCCGCAACCACGGCCCTCCGGGCCTCGTCCACCGCCAGGCCCTGGAACCGTTCGGGCGCCGCCTCGGTGATGCGGCCATCCTCGCCGATTACCGTGACCTCCTCGAGCCCCTTCTCGCGGCCGATCTCGAAGTCGTTGGGGTCATGGCCCGGCGTGATCTTGAGCGCTCCCGTGCCGAATTCGGGGTCGACGTACTCGTCGGCGATCACCTTGAGCCTGCGGCCGACCAGCGGCAGGATCGCTGCCTCGCCGATCAGCCGCGAGTAGCGCTCGTCGCTCGGGTTCACCGCGATGGCCGTGTCGGCCAGCATGGTCTCGGGCCTAACGGTCGCGACCGTTACCGATCCAGAGCCCGACTCGAGCGGGTACTCGATCAGGTAGAGCGTGTCCTCCACCTTCCGTTGGACGACCTCGAGATCCGAGATCGCAGAGCGCGTGCCCGGGTCCCAGTTGACCATGTAGTTGTCCCGGTAGACCAGCCCCTTCTCGAACAGCTGGACGAACACGTGCATCACCGCGCGCACGTAGTCGTCGTCCATCGTGAAGCGCTCGTCCGCGTAGTCGAGCGAGGCCCCAAGCCGCTTGTACTGGTCGTTGATGCGCGAGCCGTGCTCCTCCCGCCAGCGCCAGACCCGCTTGACGAACTCCTCGCGACCGAGATCCTCCTTGGTCTTCCCCTCCGCGGCGAGGGCCTCCTCGACCTTGACCTGGGTGGCGATTCCCGCGTGGTCGGTGCCGAAGATCCACTTGGTTCGCCTGCCCCGCATCCGAGCGAGGCGCACACAGGCGTCCTGGACTGAGCCGTTGAGCGCGTGGCCCATGTGGAGGGCACCGGTCACGTTGGGCGGAGGCAGAGCGATCGAGTAGTTCTCGTCCGCGCTCTCCTCCGGCTCGGGGTGGAAGATGCCGGCCTCCTCCCAACGCGCGAAGACCAGTCCCTCGACCTCGTGCGGGTCGTAGCGCGTGCGCTCCTCGAGGGCCTTGAGCCGGTCCCGTGCCATGGCACCAAGTCTGCCAGCCGTGGGCGAGCGGAATACTTCAGCCGTGGAGGAGGTGAAGCGCGAGCTCCTCGAGCGGGTCTACGCCGCCCAGAGTCACGGGAGCCCGGAGGTCCTGGTGGAGGCCCGTCACCCCGACTTCGAGTGGATATGGCCCAAGGGAATGGCCGACACCGACGTGTTCCACGGCCCCGAAGGCCTCCGGAGAGGCATCGGAGCACGGCTGGAGCCCTGGGAGGAGTGCCGCCTCGACCCGGAGGAGATGCTGGGCCGCGGTGCCGAGATCTTGGTCATCGTTCGCTACCAGCGCGTGGCCGCGGCAGCGGCATGGAGCTCGATCAACGCGTCGCCCACCTCTGGGAGTTCCGCGGCGATCGGGCTTCCAGGCTCCGGATGTTCGGCGACGTGGAGAAGGCGCGGCGCCGCTTCCTGGAGGAGCCCTAGGCGCTGCGGATCGGCGCCACCGCCAGCGTGACGAGCAAAATCTCGGAAGCGTCCTGCTTAGAGGCGCCTATGGCCCCACAAGGCAGGACGGCAGAGCGGGAAACGAACTCGACCCGCGCGGTGCCATTCACGACCGCGACCCTAACGGCCGCGTCCGAGCCGCATCCACCAACGACCAACGGGCTCGCCGCGTCCCTCGCGGTGGGCCGGGAAGGCGTCCACTGCGATGAACGAGAACCACAGCGCCCGTAGCCCCCAGCCCGGCTCCCGCGGCACGAGCAACACCCTGCGCAGCTCCCGGCCATCGGCGGCCACCGGCTCGTCGAGGTCCACCACGGCGCCGTCGCCGGCCACCTCGACCACCGTGCCCTCGCGCACCCGGGACTCCTCCTCCCCCGGCCGCCCCTGAGTCCAGACGCGCACGGGCCTCCCCTCAGGCGAGAACCCGAGCGCACCGCCGACGCGCTCGAGCAAGCGGAGTCTCGGTCGCACCTAACGGCTAGGCCGATTCCGCGGCCTGCTCCCCGGGCACCTCAGGAGCGGCCTCGGTGACGAGCGTCGGCTTGAGGCTCTTCTCGATCGTCTCCTTGGTGACGACGCACTTCTTGACGTCGCGACGGGAGGGAAGCTCGAACTGCACCTCGAGCAGCGTGTCCTCGAGGATCGACCGAAGGCCGCGGGCGCCGGTCTCGCGCTCGAGGGCCCGGTCGGCGATAGCGCCTAGCGAGTCGTCGGCGAATACGAGGTCGATGCCGTCGAACTGGAAGAAGCGCTGGAACTGCTTGACGAGCGCATTCCGCGGCTCGGTGAGGATGCTTACCAGGTCCTCCCTGGAGAGCTGGTGGATCACCGAGATCACGGGCAGTCGGCCGATGAACTCCGGGATCAACCCGTACTCGACCAGATCCTCGGGAAGGACCTGCTCGAACAGCTCCCCCGTGTCCTTGTTGTGCTTGGAGCGCACGGAGGCGCCGAATCCCACGCCCTTGTGGCCGATGCGCCGCTCGATGACCTTATCGAGGTCCGCGAACGCCCCTCCGCAGATGAAGAGGATGTTCGTGGTGTCGATCGTCAGGAACTCCTGGTGCGGGTGCTTGCGCCCACCCTGGGGCGGCACCGAGGCCACGGTTCCCTCGAGGATCTTGAGCAGCGCCTGCTGGACGCCCTCGCCCGACACGTCGCGCGTGATCGACGGGTTGTCGGCCTTGCGCGCGATCTTGTCGACCTCGTCGATGTAGATGATCCCGGTCTCGGCCTTCTTGACGTCGAAGTCGGCGGCCTGGATCAGCTTGAGCAGGATGTTCTCCACGTCCTCGCCGACGTAGCCGGCCTCGGTGAGCGCCGTGGCGTCCGCGATCGCGAAGGGGACGTTGAGGATCTTCGCGAGGGTCTGCGCCAGAAGCGTCTTGCCGCAGCCGGTGGGCCCGAGCAGCAGGATGTTCGACTTCTGGAGCTCGATCTCCTGATCGTCGGACTGCATCATCTGGACGCGCTTGTAGTGGTTGTTGACCGCAACCGACAGCGTGCGCTTCGCCTGCTCCTGCCCGACGACGTACTCGTTGAGGACCTGGTAGATCTCCCGCGGCTTGGGAAGGTTCTCGAGGTCGAAACTGGGCGGGGCGGTGAGCTCCTCGTCGATGATCTCGTTGCAGAGATCGATGCACTCGTCGCAGATGTAGACACCAGGCCCAGCGATCAGCTTCTTGACCTGGCGCTGGGACTTGCCGCAGAAGCTG
>DATFQM010000076.1:0-14396 GCA_035264265.1 Thermoleophilaceae bacterium | reverse complement strand
GCTCGGGCAGCGCGGTGCGCGGCGCCGGTGACGGATCTGCCGCGACCGACACCGTCTCCGCCACGCTCCGCGTGACGGACAGCTCGCTCTCGTCGGCCGACACCACCACCTCGTCGTCGCCCGAGCGCAGGAGCGTCCCCTCCAGGCCGGGCCGGAAGCCGGCGTCCTTGAGGTAGTGGAGCAGGTCCTCGGCCTCGTTCTCGAAACGGAGCACCCGGATGGCGGCTCCCTCCTCCACGTCCGCCATCGGGACTCCCTGCTCGCGGGCCCCCTCGAAGATCGGGTGGCCGTGCGGGCAGGTCTTGGCGTCGCCGACCGCCTTGAGCATGCGCTCCTCCACCACGGGCGACATCCAGTGCTCCAGGCGCTCCGCCTCCTCGTGCACCTGGTCCCAGGGGATGTCGAAGATGTCGGTCAGGAAGCGCTCGATCAACCGGTGGCGCCGCACGATCTGCGCGGCGTGCTCGCGCCCCGTGTCGGTGAAGCCGAGCGACTTGTCCTCGTTGCGGGTGATGTAGCCGTCCGACTCGAGGCGCCCGATCATCTCGTGGACGGTCGGGGCGGACACCTGCATCGCCCGGGCGATGTTGGCCCCGGTGATCGGCAGCCCCGCCTCCTGCAGCCAGTAGATGATCTGGAGGTACTCCTCCTCCGCTACCGTTGCCTGCTCGTGCGACATCGTCCCAATCATAGGATGGGACCTCATGGAGCTGGGGAGCGGGACTCGCGCGCTCGTCACCGGAGCCTCGCGCGGAATCGGGGAGTCGCTGGCGCGTGCGTTCGCCGGGCGCGGCTGCACCGTGGGCCTCGTGTCGCGTTCCCATGACGAGCTGAAGGCGCTCGCCGCATCGCTCCCCGGCGGCAGCCACGAGGCCCTCACTGCCGACGTGGGGGATCGTGATTCGGTGGGAACCGCGATCGGGCGCTTCGGCGAGCTCGACGTGCTGGTGGCGAACGCCGGCATCGCCTACTACCAGCCCTTCCAGGAGCTGCCACTCGAGCGGGCGGAGCAGATGACCCGCGTCAACTGGCTGGGCACCCTGTACAGCATCGACGCCGCACTGCCGGGCATGCTCGAGCGCGGCCGCGGGCACGTGGTCGTCGTCTCCTCCGGGGCGGGCTTTCGCGCATTCCCTCGCGCGTCCGTCTACGGCGCCACCAAGGCCGCCCAGCGCGCCTTCTCCGAGGCGCTGCGGCACGAGCTCGCCGACACCGGAGTGTCGGTCACCACGGTCTTTCCGGGCGAGATCCGCAGCCGGCTACACGCGCACGAGCGTGACCAGATGCCCGACTGGTACCGCTCGGAGGACGCCGGCGACCCCGACGAGCTCGCCCGGCGCGTGGTCGAGGCCGTGGAACGCGACCGGCGCGCCCTGCACTTCCCGGCGATCGTCCGGCTGCTGGGCGCAGCGCACGGCATCTCTCCGCGCGTCTCGGACGCGATGCTGCGGGTCCTTCGGGGGCGCTCCGCCGCGCCGAGGGCCTGACCGGGCCGCATCCCAGCTACGGTTCAGCCGTGGCGCTACCCCTCTCGCCGCCAGTCCTGCCGCAGCTAGCGCGATCGGCCAAGGAGCTTCCCGAGGGAGAGGAGTGGTGCTACGAGCCGAAATGGGACGGCTTCCGGACGATCGTCTTCCGCGATGGCGACGACGTCCGCCTTCAGAGCCGCAACGGCCGGCCCATGAATCGCTATTTCCCCGAGGTGATCGAGCAGGTGCGGGCGCTCCCGGCGGTGAGTGCAGTGCTGGACGGAGAGATGGTCGTGACGGTCGACGGCGTGCAGGAGTTCGACCTGCTCTCGCAGCGGATCCACCCCGCCGCCTCGCGGGTAGAGAAGCTAAGCCGCGAGACGCCCGCGCAGTTCGTGGCCTTCGACCTGCTCGGGGAGGGCGACGAGCCGCTGCTCGAGCTGCCGTACACCGAGCGCCGGGGGCGGCTCGAGGCGCTCGTGCGGGAGCCTGTCGAGCTCACCCCCATCACCCGTGAGCGCGGCGAGGCCACGAAGTGGCTGGAGGGCACCGGCGAGGGCGTGATCGCCAAGGAGGCCGGCGCTCCCTACCGCCCGGGCGAGCGGACAGGCATGGTCAAGATCAAGCGGGTGCGGACCGCAGACGCGGTGGTGATGGCCTTCCGCTTCGGCAAACAGGAGGGCACCGTCGGCTCGCTGATCCTCGGCATGTACGACCAGCAGGACGAGCTGCACGTGGTAGGGCACACGTCGAGCTTCCGCGCGAAGCAGAAGCGCGAGCTGCTGGAGCTGCTCGAGCCCTATCGGACCTACGAGCGCGGGTCCGGCGAGCCGAGCCGCTGGAAGTCGGAGGAGGAGCTCGTCTGGGAGGGCCTCCGTCCCGAGCTCGTGTGCGAGGTCGGGTTCGACCAC
Organism: Thermoleophilaceae bacterium; assembly: GCA_035264265.1. Lineage (GTDB taxonomy): Bacteria > Actinomycetota > Thermoleophilia > Solirubrobacterales > Thermoleophilaceae > DASXBA01. The sequence goes on along the minus strand of DATFQM010000076.1, from coordinate 12,016 downwards.
ATAACCGACCAGCGCATTCGCCACGGAGCCAAGTTCCTGCGCTGGAGGACCGACAAGGAGCCTCACGAGTGCCTCATCTCGCAACTCCGCGACTAGCGTCGCGTTCTCACCCCTGCACGTGCGGGGAGCCATATCGATCCTGATAGCGGCCGTGCTGGCGCTCTGCGCAGCGCCGGCCTCGGCGGCGGTTCACCTACGCAAGGTCGGCGACTTCGGCGCGCCCGTGTACGTGACCGCCGCCCCCGGCGACTACCGCGACCTCTACGTGGTGGAGCGGGCAGGGACGATCCGCGTCGTCCGGGACGGGGTCAAGCTGCCCGGCGCCTTCGCGGATCTGCGCGCCGTCGTGGAGGACTCGGGTGAGCGCGGCCTGCTCTCGATCGCCTTCCCCCCCGACTTCGCGAGCAGCCGTCTCCTCTACGCGTACTACAACGACAGCCAGGGGGACGTCCACGTGGACGAGCTGCGCGCGGCGACCGCGGAGCGGGCGGACCCCTCCTATCGCAGGGTCACGATCGAGATCGAGCATCGAGCCGCCTCGAATCACAACGGCGGCACCGCGGTCTTCGGCCCCGACGGCATGCTCTATCTGGCCCCAGGGGACGGCGGTGCGGGGCAGTCGGCGAACGCGCAGAACCTCTCCTCGCTGCTGGGCAAGGTGCTGCGGATCGACCCCACGCCTGGCGGCGGCCACCGGACACCCGCTGGTAACCCCTTCGGAAACGAGGTCTGGTCGCGCGGGCTGCGCAACCCCTTCCGGTTCTCGTTCGATCGACTTACCGGCGACCTCGTCATCGGCGACGTGGGCGCGGCCACCACGGAGGAGATCGACTTCGCCCCGGCGTCCCTCGCGCGCGGACGGGGCTGGAACTACGGCTGGCCGACGTGCGAGGGGAGCTACGCGCAGGGCAGCACCAGCACTCCCTGCACGACTGGAGAGAAGCCCGTCATCGACAAGTTCCAGCCGGATTGGACCACGATCAACGCCGGCGTCGTCGTGCGCGATCCTTCCCTGCCCTCTCTCTACGGCCGCTTCTTGTACGGCGACACCTACGGCGGCCAGCTCCGCTCGGCGGGTCTCCGCCGGCCGCGGGCTGCCGACGACAGGCCGCTGCCCTTCTCGCTCGCTGGGGTGGCCGGGATCGGGGAGGACGCCGCCGGCTGTGTGTACGCCGCCTCCCTTTCCGGCGGCGTCTATCGCTTCGTGGAGAACTCGACGGCCGTCCCGTGTCCCAAGCCGCCGCTCGGAGCCGACCGGGTGCCACCTGGCCTTCGGGTACGGGTGCCGAAGCGCCAGCGAGTACGCAAGCAGCGGGGAGCCATCGCCTATGCGCGTTGCAGCGAGACGTGCGTGGTGGCGATGTCCGGCCGGATGCGGATCGGCCGCCGCTCGTACAAGTTGCGGGAGACACGCAAGCCGACGACCTCCAACGCGCGCATCAAGCTGCGCGTCAGGCTCACGAGGCGCTCCTCGAGGGCACTGCGGCGAGCGCTCGGGCGGCGGCGACGGGTGCGTGTGAGCCTGACCCTCCGGGCACGGGACGGTGCCGGCAACCGCAGCACCCTGGTCCGGCGACGTCTGCGGGTCAGGCGCTAGCGGTCTCCCTGAGGCGCCGCTCGAGGAACGCGCGCTCCACGGGGTTCGCCGTGAGCTCCGCGGCCCGCCGGTAGGCGGCGGCCGCCTCGTCGGGACGCTCGAGCCGCCGCAGGAGGTCTGCCCGAGCGGAGTGAAAGAGGTGGTAGCCCTTGAGCTCCGCCCCGAGCTCCTCCATGAGCTCGAGTCCTCGTGCCGGACCCTCGGCCATGGCGACCGCCGCCGCGTGGTTGAGCTTTACGACCGGTGAGCGGGAGGCCTGCGTCAGAGCGCCGTAAAGCGCGGCGATCGCCCGCCAGTCCGTGCTCTTCGAGTCCGCGGCGCGGGCGTGCTCGGCCGCGATCGCGGCCTGGACCGTGTACGGCCCCGCGCGTCCGTGTCGCAGGGCGCGTTCGACGAGTCCGAGGCCTTCGGTTATCTCCGCGCCGTCCCAGCGCGAGCGGTCCTGGTCCTCCAGCAGCACGAGCTCGCCATCCGGCCCGGTGCGGGCGTCGTGGCGGGAGTCGTGCAGCAGCATCAGAGCTAGCAGGCCGAGAGCCTCGGGCTCGTCGGGCATCAGCGCGGCGAGCAGGCGCGCCAGCCGTATCGCCTCGGCGCTGAGGTCCCGCCGGACGAGCGCGGCATCGGATGTGGCCAGGTAGCCCTCGTTAAAGACCAGGTAGAGCGCCGCGAGCACCGAGGGGAGCCGGTCGGGAAGCTGATCGTCCGGCGGCACCTCGTAAGGGATGTTCGCCGCATGGATCTTGCGCTTTGCCCGGACCAGCCTCTGCTGCATGGCCGTCTCCCCCACGAGGAACGCGCGCGCGATCTCCGGGGTGGAGAGACCCCCCAGCGTGCGCAGCGTAAGCGCGACCCGGGCCTCCGGCGCGAGCGCCGGGTGGCAGCAGGTGAAGAACAGCCGGAGCCGGTCGTCAGGAATCGCACTCATGTCGTCGCCGTGCTCGCCGCCGAGATCCTCGAGCTCGCGCAGTTGCTCCTTCTTCGCGCGCAGCCGCGCCTCGCGGCGGAGCCTGTCGATCGCCTTGTTGCGCGCGGTGGTGCTGATCCAGGCGCCCGGGTTGTCGGGCACTCCCTGCTCCGGCCAGCGCTCCAGCGCCACCACGAACGCCTCCTGCACCGCCTCCTCGGCCAGGTCGAAGTCGCCGAGAACCCGGATCAGGGTCGCGACCGCCCGCCCCGACTCCCGCCGGAACAGGCGGTCGGCGACCTCTGCGGAAGCGCCTACCGCCGCGCCTCCGCCTCGTTCGAGTGTGCCGTGGAGCCGGCGGCCTCGTAGTCCATCACCGGCCGGACCTCGACCGCGCCACCGGGCATGGGGATCTTCTTCGCCCACCCGAGAGCGTCGTCGAGGTCCTTGCAGTCGAGCAGGTAGTAGCCGCCCAGCTGCTCCTTCGTCTCGGCGAAGGGACCGTCGGAGACGATCGCGTCGCCGCTCTCCTCGATCCTGACTGTCGTGGCCGTGGCGCTCGGCTGGAGGCCCTCACCTCCGACGTGGACGCCCGCCTCGATCGCCTCGTTCGTGTAGGCGTCCCAGTGCTTCATGGCCTCCTGCATCTGCTCGGGCGTCCGCTCCGCCCAGCGGGACTCGTCGCCAAAGAGCGCAAGCAAGTACTTCATGAAATGCCTCCTTCGTCGCGCGGCGCCGTTCGCCGCGTTCACCCTAACGACGAACGGGAGGCGGCTGGATCGACAGGCTGGCGATCGGCCGCTAGGGGAGGTCGCGCGCGGCGGCCTAACGTCCTCGGCGGCGGGCTGCGCTCGTCCTCGGCCCAGCCGCGATGCTCCTCCCCGTGCTCGTCGTCGCCGTGACCCGCTGCCGCCTCCGCGGCTCGCTCGTGCGCGGCGGCCCCAGCCTCGTGCGCTGCGACGCTGCGCTCTGCGCCTTGCTCGGCTCGTTGGTGCGCATCCTCTGCCGACCGAGCGGCGGCCTCTGCTCGGCGAGCGGCCTCTTCCCCGCCGTGGTGCGGCTGCCGGCCCTGCTCGCCGAGCTCCGCGGCCCTCCGGGCCGCGCCGCGGCCGCGCTTCCGAGCGACGAGCCTACGCCGCCGGGCGGAACCCGAATCAGCCCTTGCGGGCACGCGACGGCTGCACGCGCTTGGGCTCCTCGCGCTGCTTTCGGAAGTGTGGGGGCCAGGGCGCGTCGCCAAGCCCTTCGGCCTCGTCCCGGGCGGCCAGGTCGAGCAGCGCCTCGAGGGAGCGGGCCTTCTCGTGCAGGCCGGCGCTACGGTCGCCGACCTTCTGGAGCCGCGCCGGGACCGTATCGAGCCGGAAGTCGCCGATCTCGGCATCCGGGACCTCCTCCCACTCGAGCGGCGCAGAGACCGTGGCATCAGGCGTTGGCCTGACCGAATAGGCAGACGCGATCGTTCGGTCGCGAGCGTTCTGGTTGTAATCGATGAAGACGCCGGCCCGCTCCTCCTTCCACCACTTCGAGGTCGCCTTGCCCGGCATCCGCCGCTCCACCTCCCGCGCAAGCGCCAGCGCGGCCCGCCGGATCTGGACGAAGTCCCACTTCTGCTGGATGTGGCAGTAGACGTGGATCCCGCGCGACCCGGACGTCTTGGGGAAGCCGCTGAGGCCGTTCTCCTCCAGGACCTCGCGAGCGCACAGGGCCACCTCCCGCACGTCGCCCCAGTCGGACGACCCGGGGGTCGGGTCGAGATCGATCCGCAGCTCATCGGGGTGGTCGCCGTCGGGCCGGCGCACGGCCCAGGGGTTCCAGTCGATCACCCCGAGATTCACCGCCCATACGATGTGCGCGCGGTCCTGGCACACGAGGTAGTTGGCGGTGCGGCCGCTCGGAAAGGCCACCACCATCTGGTCTATCCAGTCGGGCGCGGTCTTCGGCACGCGCTTCTGGAAGAAGAAGTCCCCAGCGGCGCCGTTCGGGAAGCGCTTCATCGAGGTGGGCCGGTCGCGCAGGTGGGCCAGAAGCGGCTCGGCCACGGCCAGGTAGTACTCGCAGAGATCGAGCTTCGTGTGCCCGTGCTCGGGGAAGAAGACCTTGTCCGGGTTCGAGAACTTGATCTCGCGACCCTCGGGCTTCAGCACTACGTGGTCGCGCGCCATCTCGGGGAGGATATGCGTCATGGCAGAGCTCGAAGTCACCCAGTCGGACGTCACGAAGCTCGAGGTCGACGCCATCGCCAACGCCGCCAACACCCAGCTCAAGCACGGTGGCGGTGTGGCCGCGGCGATCAGCCGTGCCGGCGGACCCGAGGTACAGCGCGAGTCTGACGAGAGGGCGCCGATCGGCCTGGGTGAAGCGACCGAGACGACCGCGGGCGACATGCCTGCCCGCTGGGTCATACACGCCGCCACGATGGAGCTGGGCGGGCCGACCGCGGCCGAGATCATCGAGCAGGCGACGCGCTCGACCCTGGCCAAGGCGGAGGAGCTGGGCTGCCGCTCCCTGGCGCTCGTCGCCTTCGGCACGGGAGTGGGTGGCTTCCCGCTCGACGAGGCGGCGCGGCTCATGGTGGGCGCGGCCCGTGAGCACGAGGGGAGGCTCGAGCGGATCGTCTTCGCGGCGCGCGGCGATGAGGCGGAGCGCGCCTTCAGCGCGGCCCTTTGAGACTCCCGGTCCTCGTAGCGCCCGATAGCTTCAAGGGGAGCTTCGGCGCCGCCGAGGTGGCGGCCGCGATCGCGGACGGACTCCGCGACGCCGGCCGCCACGCGAACGAGCTGCCGGTTGCCGACGGCGGCGAGGGGACGATGGACGTGCTGCTTTCGGCCTTGGGCGGCGAGCTGCACGCGGCGCAGGCCAGCGACCCGCTGGGGCGCGCCGTCGAGGCGTCCTTCGCCCTGCTTCCGGACGGCCGCACGGCAATAGTCGAGGCGGCGCAGGCGAGCGGGCTGGGCTTAGTGGCGGAGGAAGAGCGGGACGCCTTCGCGGCCTCCACGTTCGGGACCGGCGAGTTGATCGCGGCCGCCGTGGAGGCGGGGGCGGAGGGGGTGATCGTCACAGTCGGGGGCTCCGCCACTACCGACGGAGGCGCCGGTGCGCTTCGGGCCCTCGAGGGTGTCGAGGTCAAGCTCGAGGTGCTGTGCGACGTACTTACCCCGTGGGAGCAGGCCGCGCGTGTCTTCGGGCCGCAGAAGGGAGCCGACGCGGTGACTGTGGAGCGACTGGAGCATCGGCTGGACGATCTCGCGCAGCGCGCGCCGCGCGACCCCCGTGGACGGCCGATGACCGGCGCCGCCGGGGGCCTCTCCGGCGGTCTCTGGGCCTATGGCGAGGCGAGACTCTTCCCAGGCGCGCCCTACGTGCTCGATGCGGTCGGTTTCGATGCGGCCATGCGGGAGTCGGGCTTCGTGGTGACCGGGGAGGGCCGCCTGGACGACCAGACCCTCCAGGGAAAGATCGTGGGCGAGGTGGCCACCCGCTGCCGGCAGGGCGGAGTGGCCTGCCATGCGGTAGTGGGCAGCAACGCCCTGGAGCCGTTCAAGGTCCGCATCCTGGACCTCGCGAGCGTGACCGAGGCCGGAACCCCGGAGGCGCTTCGCAGCGCCGGCCGGGACCTGGGACGCCCTGGTGAAGCCTCCCCTCCATAGCGACGGGCGCTCCGGGGGGGAGCGCCCGTGCTGCCTCACCCGCGCGGCGGCGGTCGGCCGCCGCGACTGGGGTTACCTCATCCCGAGCCTCGGGCCTGAAGCACCTGTGCTCGGGATTGCGCCCCAGTCCTCATCGGACTCACTCATCGCCACGGATTGTAGCGATCGTTACTAAACCCGGGATTCTGCCAGCCAACGCACGACCGCCTCGTAGAACCCCTCGCCATGAGAGGCCTCCGTCACCTCCACGTTGGCCATGGCCGCGGCCTCGGAGTGGAGCTCGGGGTCCTTCTCGAGCGCGTTGGCCACCAAGAAGAAGCGGCCCACGCAGCGGCTGACCCCGAGGTCCTCCCGGGAGTCGCCCACGCCCAGGCACTGCTCGCGCGCGTAGCCACGAGCGCGCATGTGGGCCATCACGGCGCCGGCCTTGGACGCCGCCGCCGGGATGAGGTGGTATGCGTGCGGCGGACCCGGCAGGTCGAGCTGGGTCTCGTGCGGCGGGATCGTGCCGTTGTCGACGAGCCGCAGCCCGCCGTGCCCGTCCTCGGCGAGCGCCGCGTTGACCCCATCGACATCCACGAGGCCGCGAAAGAGATGCGAGACCTCGCGATCTCGATGCCAGGGCGCGTGGGGCTCGAGCCTTCCCCGGTTCCTCTCGAGCAGCAATGCCGGGGCGCCGGACTCCTCGACCTGCGCGTGGATCGTCTTGCCGTCCCGGGGCTGGAGCTCACCGGTGAGGAAGGTCTCCTCGCCGTCGATCACCATTCCCGACCCCACCTCGAAGATGTAGGACGTCTGGCCGAGCAGCCGCGCGTCCTCCTTGACCTGGGCGCGCCGCCGCCCTGACTTGATCACCACCTCCAGGCCGGCGCGGTGGCAGGCCTCGAGCGCCCTGGCGGGCAGGAGCGTGAAGTTGCCTTCGCCATCACGGAATAGCGAGGCGCCGCGCCCGAGCAGGGTGCCGTCGAGGTCGGTGTAGACAGCGCGGAGCGTCACTTACCAGAATTCGGGCACGACCTCCGCGTCCCCCCGGTGGCGGGGACCGAAGGCCAGCAGCTCCAGCCCATCGGGCCCCGCCTCGAACGCCCGGCTGACGGGCGGGGCAATCCGGATGGCGTCCATCGGCCCTACTTCGATCATCTCGTCGTCCAGCTTGATGCGGCCCCCGCCCGAGAGGACCACGTAGATCTCCTCCGCCTCGTTGTGGCGGTGGGCGAATGCCTGGCGCTTGCCCGGGCGCACGAAGTGCAATGAGAGGCCCGTGGCTTCCGCCCCGAGGTCCTCGTACGCGAAGCGGGCCTCCTGCATATCGGAGAAGCCGTGCTTCACGGCCACGTCCTCGACCTCTCGGAGGTTCTTGATCGAGTAGCTCATGGACGGCCTAGGCCGGCGTTCGTATCGAAGCGTACGGCGGCCGCTCGATCAACTCGACCTGGATCAGGCGACCGTCGGCCGTCTGGAGCGGCGGGGCGTGGTCGTCCAAAAGCCTGCCGTTCCGGCGGAGTCGTTCGAGGATCACCCGCAGCACCGCATATGCCATCGGGCTCAGCTGAGGGAGCGGCTGGTGGTAGTTGCGTCGCACGTCGAGGTCGACCTGGACCATCGCCTGGATGCCCACCAGGTCGCGGGCGTGGAGCAGCATCGACGTCTCGATCGCGTAGCCGGTCGCGAACGGCAGGTCGTCGAAGGTGGAGCGGCGCGCCGCCACCTCGCCCGCCAGCGGCTGGACGAATCCGGCCAGCTCCGGGTAGAAGGCGGACAGGAGGGGCCGGGCCGTGAGCTCCGTGACGCGGCCCCCGTCGAATGGCCGCTCGCCGCTCTCGTCGGTAAACGGCCGCCGGAAGAAGCCCTTGACGAACTGCGCGTCCCCGCAGATGAGCGGACCGAGCAGGCCCGTGGCGAAGTGCGCGGAGAAGTCGCGTGTGTCGGAGTCGAGGTAGACGATCAGCTCGCCACGGGCCACGGACAGTGCCCTCCACATCGCATCGCCCTTGCCGAGCGCCTGGCCGAACGCCGGCAGGAGCTGGGACTCCTGGTGGACCTCCGCCCCGAGCCGGGCCGCGATTTCGGCTGTGCCGTCGTCGGAGGCCGCGTCGATCACGAGGATCTGGTCGACCAGCCCGCCGAGCGTCTGCAGCTGCTCCAGGATCGGGCCGATGGTGTCCGCCACCTCGCGCGTCGGCAGCACGACCGTGACGGCCTCCCGCTTCCTCTCGAGGAGGCGGCCGAGCGGGAACTCCGAGTGGTGAAAGCGCCCGATCAAGCGCGCGTACTATGGCAGCCCGTGGCCAAAGTGCGCAGCCCACTTCCCTTCGAAGGGGTCCTCGAAGCAGGCCGCGGCGAGCAGCTCGTCACCACCGCCCGGGAGGGAGCGCGGCCCGGAGAGCCCGTCTCGGTGCCCGAGGACCTGCATCCGAGCCTCCGCGAGGCCCTGGATGAGGCTGGAATCGAGGCGCTCTGGTCACACCAGGGGGAGGCCCTGGAGGCGGCCCGGGAGGGCAGTGTGATGGTCACCAGCGGCACCGCCAGCGGCAAGTCGCTCGCGTTCAACCTGCCGGTGCTGGACACGCTCGCCCACGACCCGCGAGCGCGCGCGCTCTACCTCTACCCGACAAAGGCGCTGGCTCAAGACCAGGCTCGCAAGCTCTCCGCTCTTGGCGCCCGGTTCCTGCGCCACGCGATCTATGACGGCGACACGCCGCGAGAGGAGCGGCGGGCGATCCGCCGGCGCTCGAACCTGATCCTCACGAACCCGGACATGCTCCACGTCGGGGTGCTCCCCAACCACCGTTCGTGGGGCGACGTGCTCGCGAACCTCGCATGGGTGGTGGTGGACGAGGCTCACGTCTATCGCGGCGTCTTCGGCTCGCACGTCGCAAACGTGCTTCGCCGCCTGCGCCGGCTCGCCCTCGCCTACGGGTGCCGGCCCCGCTTTGTGCTGACGAGCGCGACGATTGCAAACCCGGACGACCTGGCAGAGCGGCTGACGGGACTGGGCGTCCGGCTCGTGGACGGCGACGGGGCCCCGCGCGCCGAGCGCCGGATAGCGATGTGGAACCCCCCGCTCGTGGACGAGCGCTCAGGCGCCCGGGCCTCGGCGCTCTCCGAGGCGGCCGGGCTGCTCGCCCAGCTCGTCGAGCAGGAGGTGCGGACCATCTGCTTCCTGAATTCGCGCCGCGGAGTCGAGCTGATCCAGCGGTTTACGAGACTGCGGCTGGAGGATGCCGGCCGCCCGGACCTGGCCCAGCGGATCGCGCCCTACCGGGCCGGCTACACGCCGTCGCAGCGGCGGGAGATCGAGGCCCGCCTCGCCGAGGGCGATCTGCTCGCCGTGGTGGCGACCAACGCGCTCGAGTTGGGAATCGACGTCGGCGACCTCGACGCAGCCGTGTGCGTGACCTTTCCCGGCACCGTGGCGAGCCTGCGGCAGATGTGGGGGCGGGCGGGCCGCCGCTTCACCGGCCTCGCGCTCTACGTCGCGGGCGATGACGCACTCGACCAGTTCTTCTGCCGCCACCCCGACGAGTTCTTGGACCGGCCGGTCGAGCAGGCGATCCTCGACCATGAGTCGGAGGAGATCCACATGGCGCACCTGGCGGCGGCGGCCTACGAGCTGCCCCTGTCCGGCGAGGACGCCGACGCCTTGGGGCCGCGCTGGGAGGCCTACGCGGAGCGACTCGTCAAGCTGGGCCGCCTGCGCGAGCGCGGCGGGCGCTACCTGCCCAGGGGTCCGGGCTATCCGGCTTCCGAGATCGCCCTCCGCTCGGCCTCCCCGGACTCGGTCTCGATCGTGGAGGCACGTGGCGGCGAGGTGCTCGGCTCGGTCGAGGCGGCGCGGGCCCATTCGGCGGTGCATCCGGGGGCCGTCTACCTGCACCTCGGCGGCTCATACGAGGTCCAGGACCTCGACCTCCGGGAGCGGCGGGCGATCGTCAAGCCCTTCGAAGGCGACTGGTACACCCAGCCGAAGAAGGAGTCCGAGACCTACATCGAGCGGGTCCGCGACAACCGCGAGGTGGGAGGGGTGGCGCTCTCCTTCGGGATCGTCTCCGTCACGGAGCAGGTCATCGCCTACCAGAAGAAGCGGATCGTGGACCACGAGGTGCTCGACCTCCTCACGGTCGACCTGCCCGAGCAGGAGTTCGTGACCCAGGCCCTCTGGTACGAGCTGCCCGACCGGCTGCTGCGGGACGAGTTTCCGTTGGAGGCCCTCCAGGGGGCGCTTCACGCGGCCGAGCACGGTCAGATCGCGGTCCTCCCGCTGCTCGCGATGTGCGATCGCTGGGACATCGGTGGCCTCTCTACCGCCTTCCACCACCAGACCGGTAGGCCGACGATCTTCATCTACGACGGGCACCCCGGCGGCGTTGGGATCACCCGCCTCGGCTTCAAGCGGTTCGAGAAGCTCGTGGCGGACGCGCTGCGGCTGATCTCCGAGTGCCCCTGCGAGTCCGGCTGCCCCTCCTGCGTTCAGTCACCGAAGTGCGGGAACCTCAACGAGCCCCTCAACAAGCGTGGCGCCGTCGAGCTGCTGACCAGGATTCACACGGCCTGAGACCTACAGCGGCTGGCGTCCGGCCGGGATGGCCGAACGCGCCTAATCGCGGGCCCGCCCGCCGCCCACGTAGGAGGCGAGGTCGAACATGAACGCGAGCACCACCAGGAACCACTCGAAGCCGCGGACGCCGTGGCCGGAGTCCCAGAACACCGCGTACGCGAGCGTGGTCCACGGCAGCAGGAAGAAACCCAGGAGCGGAACGATCCAGCTCTCGAAGGCGCGGCTCAGCAGATCGCTGAAGATCCAGATGGCGAAGAGCGCCAGGCGCGGCGAGATCAGCGCGAGGAGCGCGGCGAGACAGGCCATCACGGCGACGATACAGCGCGGGCTGCGGCAGCGTAGAGGCCATTCGGCGCCCCCGGGTAAGGCCTTCCGCCCGTCCCGAGTAGAGGCCGTCCGGGCTCCGAGGGGGCAATTTGGCGCGGGTCCAGTGGACATCCGGTAAGCTCCCACTCCACAATCTCGATAAGAAAAGGTGACTTTTTGGAGAACCGGAGTCGTGCGGCCTTCGGCGCTCTCGTGGCCGCTCTGCTGGCCGTCGCCGCGATCGGCTGTGGCGGCACATCCGGGGCGTCCGGCGACGGCAAGGGCAAGCTGACGCTTGTCGCCTACTCGACCCCCCAGGAGGCGTACCAGGAGATCATCCCCGCTTTCCAGAAGACGTCGGCGGGCAAGGGCGTCAAGTTCACTCAGTCCTACGGCGCCTCCGGCGAGCAGGAGCGAGCCGTGGAGGGCGGGCTCCAGGCCGACGTCGTGGCGCTGTCGCTCGCTCCCGACGTCAACAAGCTCGTGGACGCCGGCCTCGTGGACAAGAGCTGGGACAAGGCTCCCTACGACGGCTTCGTGACGAACTCCGTTGTCGTCTTCGAGGTCCGCAAGGGCAACCCGAAGAACATCAAGACCTGGGACGACGTGGTCAGGCCCGGCGTCGACGTGCTCACGCCCAACCCGTTCACCTCGGGCGGCGCGAAGTGGAACATCATGGCCGCGTACGGCGCCCAGCTGGAGCAGGGCAAGTCGCCCCGCCAGGCGGTCGACTACCTGGGTCGGCTGTTCGAGAACGTGTCGGTGCTCGACAAGAGCGCGCGCGAGGCCGGGCAGACGTTCTCGTCCGGCAAGGGCGACGTGCTGCTCGCCTACGAGAACGAGGCGATCACCGCCCAGCAGAAGGGCGAGGACGTCGACTACGTGATCCCGGACCAGACGATCCTGATCGAGAATCCGGCAGCGGTGGACAGCAAGGCGAAGAATCCGGCTGCCGCAAAGGCCTTCGTCGACTTCCTGGGGACGGACGAGGCGCAGAAGATCTA
>DATFQM010000075.1:0-8467 GCA_035264265.1 Thermoleophilaceae bacterium | reverse complement strand
GTCGCGCGGGTCCCGGACCGAGTGGAAGATCGGGTCCTGGAAGAAGAGCGGGTCGCCTGGAAAGTACATCTGGGTCACGAGGCGGGTGACGAAGGCGGGCCCGAACAGCGAGATATGGATGTGGGCCGCCCGCCAGGCGTTGGGGTGGTTCCCCCACGGATAGGCGCCGGGCTTGATCGTGATGAAGCGATAGCGCCCCTCGCCGTCTGTCAGGCAGCGCCCCCCGCCGTCGAAGTTGGCATCGAGCGGAGCGGGATGCAGCTCGCGCGCGTGCCGGTAGCGGCCGGCGGCGTTCGCCTGCCAGATCTCGATCAGCGTGTTGCTCACGGGCCGCCCGTCGCCGTCGAGCACCCGGCCGTGGAGGATGATCCGCTCGCCGACCGGCTCTCCCTCGTGCTGGCGGGTCAGGTCGTGGTCGAGCTCGCCGACCGGCCGGTCCCCGTAGACCGGCCCCGTGACCTCGGAGAGCGTGTGCGCCAGCGGCACGAGCGGCTGCTTGGGGGAACGCGTGCGCGTGGCCACGTAGTCGGGGTGGAGATAGGGAGGATCGGCGTTCTCGCGCCGGTAGCCGATCACCCGATTCGTCACTTCCATTACTCCGCCTCCACCACCATCGCTATCCCCTGTCCCACCCCGATGCACAGTGTCGCGAGCCCGTAGCCGCCGCCCCGCCGCCGCAGCTCCGACACCAGCGTGGTCAGGATCCGCGCCCCGGAGCAGCCGATCGGGTGGCCGAGCGCCACGGCGCCGCCGTTCACGTTCACGATCTCGGGGTCGAGCTCCGGCCACTGGCCGAGGCAGGCGAGCGACTGCGCCGCGAAGGCCTCGTTGAGCTCCACGAGCTCGAGGTCGCCCCAGCCGATCCCGGCGCGCCCGAGCGCCCGGTTGGCCGCCTCCACCGGGGCGATCCCGTAGAGGGGCGGGTCGACCGCGTGGAGGCCGCGGGAGACGATGCGCGCGAGCGGCTCGCGGCCGATCGCCGCGGCGCCCTCCTCGTCCGCGAGCAGCAGCGCCGCCGCCCCGTCGTTGAGCGGCGAGGCGTTGCCCGCGGTGACCGTGCCGTCCTCCCGGAAGGCCGGGGGGAGCCTCGCGAGCTTCTCCAGCGAGCTGTCGGCCCGGATCGGCTCGTCGCGCTCGAGCCCCACGCCGGGCACGTCGACGGTCTCTTCCGCGTAGGCGCCGCTCTCCCAGGCCGCGGCCGCGCGCTGGTGGCTCCGCAGCGCGAACTCGTCCTGGCGCTCGCGCGTGATGTCGTAGCGCTCGGCGAGGATCTCGGCTCCCTCCCCGAGCGAGACCGTCCACTGGTCTGGCATCTCCGGGTTCACGAGTCGCCAGCCGAGCGTCGTGGAGACGAGCGTCCGATCGGAACGGGCGAACGGTTTGTCGGGCTTGAGTACCACCCAGGGCGCGCGGCTCATCGACTCCACGCCGCCGGCGATGCACATCGACGCGTCTCCCAAGGCGATCGCCCGGTTCGCCTCGATCGTGGCCTCCATGCCGGAGCCGCACAGCCTGTTGACCGTCGCGCCCGGCACGCTGGTCGGCAGGCGGGCGAGCAGGAGGGCCATCCTGGCCACGTCGCGGTTCTCCTCGCCGGCGCCGTTGGCGTTGCCGAAGAAGACATCGTCGATCCGCTCCGGATCGAGCTCCGGGCAGCGCACGGACAGCGCGCGCACCACGCGCGCGGCGAGGTCGTCCGGACGGACCCCCGCCAGCGCGCCGCCGTAGCGCCCTGTCGGCGTGCGCACCGCGTCGACGATGTAGACCTCCTCGGCCATCAGGCCCTGGCTTCGAGCGCCTGGTTCAGCTCCCGCAGGACGCCGAGCTCCTCCTCGGATGGTGAGTCGGTCTTCTCCAGGTCGTCGGCCACCCGCAGGTCCCAGCCGGTCTCCTCCTGTGCCTGCTCCACGGACACGCCGGGGTGGATCCGCCTCAGGGTCAGCTCGCGGCTCTCCGGGTCCGGGCGCAGCACGCCGAGGTCGGTGATCACGACCATCGCCCCGCTGCCGGGCACCGAGGAGCGGAAGTCCACGCGCTCGACGAACGTGCGCGGCGACTGGCGGATGATCACGATCACCTCCTTCGCCATGGCGGCGATCTCGGGAGCGCCGCCGCCGCCCGGCAGGCGCACCTTGGGCCGCTCGTAGTCGCCGATCACGGTGGTGTTGAGGGCCCCGAAGCGGTCGACTTGGGCGGCTCCGAGGAACCCGACGTCGATCCGTCCGCCCTGGAGCCAGTAGTTGAAGATCTCCGGCACCGGCACGACCGCGTCGGCGGTCTCGGCGAGCTCCCCGTCCCCGATCGAGAGCGGCAGCGTGGCCGGCTTGGAGCCGATAGTGCCGGATTCATAGACAAGAACCGTCCGCGGCGCATGAGTAAGCCGCGCCAAATTCGCAGCCGTACTCGGCAACCCGATACCAACGAAGCAAACGGTGCGATCGGTCAACTCCCGAGCGGCAGCAACAGTCATAAGTTCGTCTGCACTGAAGTCAGCGCCCATGGTCCTGCTCTGCCAGCTGCCAGCTGCCAGCCGCCAGCCCAAGATGCTCAACCATCCAGTCCCGGAACCCCTCGCGATCCCGGCTCACCTCATCCCAACGTTGATAGAAGCGGTTATCGCGGTCGTAGTAGTCGTGCGCGTACGAGGGGTGGGCGCCGTGCGGCGCCTCCGCAACTGCGGTCACCACCCAGGTGGGCAGCACGATCGCGCCCGGCCGCGGCTCGAGCTCGTCGACGACTTCTTCCACCGTGACCAGCGAGCGCGCGGAGGCCAGCACGATCTCCTTCTGGACGCCGACGATCCCCCAGAGCTGAACGTTCCCGTGGCGGTCCGCGCGCTGGGCGTGGACGATGCCCACGTCGGGGCGGATCGCGGGCACCGCGGTGAGCTCCTCGCCGGTGAACGGACACGTGATCGGGGCGAGGGTCTCGGAGTGCTCCATCAGCTCCGTGCCCTTGTAGCCCCGCAGCACGGCGAACGGCAGTCCCGCCGCGCCCGCCGCGTAGCGGTTGGCCATCCCCGCGTGGCTGTGCTCCTCGATCTCGAGCGGGACCGGCCAGTCGTTCTCGACCGCGTCGCGGAAGCGGTGCAGCGAGCCCACGCCCGGGTTGCCGCCCCACGAGAAGATCAACTTGCGGGCGCAGCCCATCCCGATCAGCTGGTCGTAGATCAGGTCGGGGGTCATGCGGATCAGGGTGAGCTCGCGTTTCTCCTGGCGGACGACCTCGTGGCCCGCCGCGAACGGGATCAGGTGGGTGAACCCCTCGAGGGCGACGCTGTCGCCGTCGTGCACGAGATCACGGACGGCCTCGTCGAGCGAGACGAGCTCAGCCATGGTCCACCATTCTCAGAACGTCGCGGAGGTAGAGCAGGTGGTCCTTCATCGCCCGCTCGGCGCGAGCGGGGTCGCTCTTCTCCACCGCGGCGAGCAATGCCTCGTGCTGCTCCACCACCGCCGACTGCACCACGGCGCCGTGAAGGACCTGCATCAGCGAGGGCTGAAGCACCTCGAACACCCAGCCGATCAGGGCCTCCGCCATGCGGTTGCCGGCGGCCGCGGCGATCGCCCTGTGGACCTCGCCGTCAGTGGCCGCCAGTGTCTCCAGGTCGTCCGGGTCGGCCGCCGCCTCCGCCCGCACCGCCTCGCGCAGCCGCCTCACCTGCTCCGGGCCGGCCTGGTAGGCCGCCCGCCCGGCCAGCGGCACCTCCAGCAGCAGGCGCGCGTCGAGAAGCTCCTCGAGCGTCACGGCGCCGGTCTCCAGCATCATCGCGATCGAGTCGCTGAGGCTGCGGCTCATCCCGTCCTCGGCCGTGCGCGCCACGAAGATCCCCCCGCCCGGGCCCTTGCTGGCCCGGATCAGGTTGCCGCTGGCCAGCAGCTTGAGGGCCTCCCGAAGGGTGGGGCGGCTGACCCCGAACTCGGCGGCCAGGTCGTCCTCGCGTCCCAGGAAGTCGTCCGGTCTCAGCCCCTCGCGCTGGATGTGGTGCTGGATCTGCGCCGCCACCTGCTCGCTCGCGCCGCGGATCGGCGAGGCCGCGGGGGCGCGCGGCTGGCTGCTCACGTCTCGCTCCATCTCGACGCTCGCTCGTCCACCACGCGCCGCGCCTTGCCCTCCTGGCGCGGCAGGATCCCCGGTGCCACCGGCACCACACGCACGCGCAGGCCGAGCTGCTGGCGCATCAGGTCCTGGAGGCGCCGCCCGGCGGCGCCGTCCGAGAGCTCCACCTCGAGCTTGATCTCATCCATGCCGGAGGGCTCCGAGTAGAAGGTGATCCGGAACTCGCCCGGGCCGCTCACCTGCCGCACCGCTTCCTCGATCGCCGACGGATAGACGTTCATGCCGCGGATCACGACCATGTCGTCGGTCCTGCCGACGATCCCTCCCGGCAGCCAGCGATCGTCGTGCCCAGCGGGGCAGCGCTCGCCGGAGTTGACCACCACGTCGCCGGTGCGATAACGGAGCACCGGGAAGCCCGTGCGGCGAAGCGGTGTGAGCACCAGCTCGCCCCGCTCTCCCTCGGGGACCGGCCGCGCCTCGGGGTCGAGGAACTCGCAGTCGAACTCCTCGTCGTACACGTGCATCCCGCCGCCCTCGGGACAGGGGTAGCCGAAGGGACCCACCTCCGTCAGCCCGGCGTGGTCGAGGCAGCGCGCGCCGAAGCACTCCTCGATACGCGAGCGGACCGCCGCCAGTGAGGCGCCCGGCTCGCCGGTGCAGATGACCCGCTCGATGGACTCGAGTGCGGCCTCGAGCCGGTTCTCCACCGCCACCTCGAACAGCCGCAGCGCGTAGGTGGGGGTGCACATCAGCGACGTGGCCTCCACCTCCGCGATCGTCTGCAGCCGCTGAACCGACGTCATGCCGCCGAGCGGGATCGCCATCGCCCCCAGCTCGAGCAATCCCTCCTTGGCGGCCCAGAACTGAACATGCGGCCCGAAGGAGAACGCGAGCGCCACCCGGTCATCCGGACGTACCCCGGCCACCGCCAGGGTGTCGGCGAACAGCCTCCGCCACCAGGCCCAGTCGTCGGCCGTGTCGAGCACTCTCAGGGGCGGTCCGGTCGTGCCGCTCGTCTGGTGTAGCTGTGTGTAGCTGTCCAGCGGATACGTGAGATTGGTGCCGAAGGGCGGGTGGCGCCGCTGGTCGAGCACCAGCTCGCCCTTCTCGAGCAGAGGGACCTCGTCGCGCCCGGCCAGCCGCGCCCTCTGGAACGGGTTCCGTTCGAGAACGAGCTCGAGCAGCTCTCCGGTCCGGTCCTCGCGGGTGGCGGTCAAGCTCGCGCCGGCTCCTGCTCAGTCTCCGCGGCGGGCTGCTTTCGCTTGATCGACCTGTAGACGTGCGCACGCAGCCGGGCGAACTCCTGAAGCTCCTTGGTCTCAACCTGGTCGCGGGGCTCCGGCAGCTCGACCTCGAGCACCTCCTGCACGGTGGTGGGGGCCGGGGTGAGCACCACGATCCGGTCGCCCAGGTACACGGACTCGTCGATGTCGTGGGTCACGAAGACGACGGTGACGCCGTACTCGCGCCGGACCTCGAGGATCAGGTCCTCCAGGTCGGCCCGGGTCTGGGCGTCGACGGAGGCGAACGGCTCGTCCATCAGCATGATCTCCGGCTGGTAGGCGAGCGCTCGCGCGATCGCCACCCGCTGCTGCATCCCTCCCGACAGCTCCCACGGATAGCGGTCGAGGAAGCCCGTCAGGTCGACCGAGCGCACCGCGCTCTCCACGAGCTCGCGACCCTCGGCCTTGTCGAGCCTCTTCCGCCGCAACGGGAAGGCCACGTTCTGGCGGACGGTCATCCAGGGGAACAGGGAGCGGCTGTACTCCTGAAAGACCAGCGCCATCAGCTCCGGCGGGCCGTCGATCCGCTGGTCATGCAGGCGGGCCTCGCCGCCGGTGGGCGGGAGCAGGCCGGACATGCACTTGAGCAGCGTGGTCTTGCCGCAGCCGGAGGGACCGACGACGCAGACGAACTCCTTCTCCTGCACCTCGAAGTCGAGGTCGCCGATCGCCTCGACGGCGTCATTGCCTTCCCCGTAGGTCTTCTTCAGGTGGTCGACTCGCAGCATCCAGGTTCCTCCTAGCTAAGGGCGCTCGCCCGGGCGCCCCGGTGCCAGCGCAGGACGCGCCGCTCGATGAGGACGAAGGCGCCGTTCAGGGTGTAGCCGAGGATCCCCAGCAGCAGGATCCCGGACCACATCTCGGGGATGGCGAAGGTCCGCTGGGACTGGAGCACGAAGTAGCCGATGCCGTTCGTGCTCGCCACCATCTCGCTGATCACCATCAGGATCAGCGCCAGCGACAAGCTGGTCCGCATCCCGGCGAAGATCTGCGGGCTCGCCGCCGGAAGCATCACGCGCCGCATCCTGTCGCGCGGCGAGATCCCGTACACCCGCGTCGTCTCTCGCAGCGTGGGATCGACGCTGGTCACGCCGTCGATCGTGTTCAGCAGGATCGGCCAGAGGCAGACGAAGGCGATGATGAAGATCTTCATCGAGCTGCCGACGCCGATCACCAGGATGGCGAACGGCAGCAGCGCGGGCGGCGGGATCGCGCGCAAGAACTCGACGATGGGCGCGGCGGCGCGGCGCGCCCGCGGCGACAGCCCCAAGAGCAGCCCGGCCCCGACCGCCACCACCACCGCGATCCCGTAGCCGGCCGCCATGCGCTCGAGGCTCGGCACCACGTCGCTGCCCACCCGCTCGAACACCCAGGTGTCCTTGAAGGTGGTGAGGATGTCAGTGAGCGGCGGGAAGTAGTAGGTCTCGCTGCCGGCCGACAGGACGCCCCACAGGACCAGCACCAGGATCGGCACCGTCACCTCGAGGCCCCTGGCCAGCCAGCGCTCTTGCCGGGCGGTCATGCCGCCGTCTCCCCGGGCCGGTGGGACGGGTGCCAGTGGAGCACGCGCCGCTCGGCCAGCACGAAGATCGTGTTGAGGGCGAGGCCCAGGATTCCGGTGGCGATGATCAGGGCGTACATGAGCTGCTCGTCGCCGCCCGAGCGGGCCACGTTGATGGAGCGGCCGAGCCCGGAGGAGCCGATCACGAGCTCGGCGGTCACGGTCAGGATCAGCGACACGGCCGAGGCGATCCGCACGCCGGTGGCGATGTAGGGGATGGCGCTGGGGAGCGTGACCCGGAACAGCCGCTGGATGCGCGAGAAGCCGAACGAGCGCGCCGTGTCGGTCGCCACCGGGTCGACGTCCTGAACCCCGTAGAGGGTCGCCACGATCAGCTGCCAGAAGGCCGCGAAGGAAGCGAGGAACACCTTGCTCTTGAGCCCCGTGCCGTAGATCAGGATCGCTAGCGGGATCAGCGCCACCGAGGGGATCGGCCGCAGGAACTCGATCACCCCGCGCGTGGCCCGGTAGAGGAGCCGGCTCGAGCCGATCACGATCCCGAGCGGGATGGCCAGCGCCGCCGCGATGCCGAGCCCGAGCGCCCAGCCCTGGAGGGTGTTGCCGACCGCCTTCCAGAAGCTCTCGGTGGTGAACTGGTCGGCGAGCGTGCCGAGCGTCTTGCTGATCGGCGGGAAGTGGTTCTCCGGCAGGACGCCGATCCTGGGCAGGACATCGAACAGGACGAGCACGCCGAGCACGCTCAGCCAGGGCAGCAGCGCGTCCGGCACGCGAAGCCTTGGGGCGGGACGCCGGGCTGATCTGGCGAGCGTGGCCATTAGGGGCCCTGTACCCATTAGATCAAAAAATATGACCTAGCCCCAGGGGCACCGTTCCATCTAGCCGGGCCAGTGGCCCGGTACTCCGGAACGGTGCCGGTAGCTGCCGACCGAGAAGGCGTCGAAGAGCTCCCGCCGCCGATCCGGCGTGACCCCGGCATGACGGTAGCCGGTGTCCACACCGAGCGAGCCGCGCGCGCTTGTCGCGCCGCGGTCGACACGCGCTCAGGGCTGGCGGATCAGCTCGTCGAGGCTGGGCTCCGTCTTAACGAAGCCGTACTCCTTGGCGAGCTGGGAGGTCTTCTCGATGGTCGGCCTGCCCAAGTCTTGGCTCCAATGCGGCAGGATCATCTTCTCGGCCGCCGGCCGCGGGATCTTCGTGTACGAGAGCACGACCTTGCGGACCTCCTGCGGGTGAGTCTGCGAGTACTGGAGGGACTTGTTGATCGCCCGGACGAAGCGGTCGACCACGTCGCCGTTCTTCTCGATGTACTGCTTCGAGGCGAAGTAGGTGGCGACCGTGAATGTGGGGGCGGTCTGCTCGAACGGGTAGAGCAGCGGGCGCGCTCCCTGCGCGAGCCCCTGGGTCACGAACGGCTCGACCACCCACACCGCATCCACGCGGCCAGCCTGCAGGGCGCTGTTCATGTCCGGGAACGGGACCTCGACGTACTTGACCTTCTTATAGTCAGCGCCTCTCTGCTTTAGCGCGGTGTTGACCGTCAGGGGACCGACATTCTGGAGCGTGTTGACCGCGATCGTCTTGCCCTCGAGGTCCTTCGGCGAGC
>DATFQM010000074.1:0-3446 GCA_035264265.1 Thermoleophilaceae bacterium | reverse complement strand
GACGATCTGCTCGCGCATGTAGTACGAGCAGGCGATCACGCGCTCGGAGCGGTTCGCGATCCAGCGCTCGATCCCGTGGATGTAGGACTGGGGGTGCTTGTCCACCCAACCCTGGTGGCGGCCGTGCTCGGTGGCGTGGATCGTGGCTAGGAGCGGGGCCCGGAAGCGGTGGGCGAGGTGGTCGCAAGCCATCGCCACCAGCCAGTCGTGCCCGTGCACCAGGTCGAACGCGTAGCGGTCGCCGAGCTCGACGCCGGCGGCCAGCATGTTGACGTTCATCCGCTCGACCCAGGCGACGAACTCGCCGAGGTCCGTGGGGCGCCTCGGCTCCCGCACCCTCTGGATGAAGACGCCTGCTGCGATCTCGTCAGGAGGCGATTCCTCGCCGCCCCTGGTGAGGACGTGGACGTCGACCCCCAGCTCGACGAGCGCCTCGGAGAGCTTGCGGACGTGGCGGGCTAGCCCGCCCTCGATCAAGGGCGGGTACTCCCAGGACAGGATCAACACGCGGGCAAGGCGGCGCGGGGAGTGTATGGGCTGCACGGCGCTACGGCTCGAGCAACGGAGCCAGGCTGAGGTCGGGTGCGAGGTTGCGGAGGCTCGGCTCGGGGCACTCCGCAGCGCCAATGGCCTCAAGGAGCGCGCGGGCGTGGGCGGTGGAGCGCTGGTACGGGTAGTCCCCAGCCTGTTCGCGACGATCCATGAAGGCCCAGTCGCTCGACTGCAGGGCCAGGAGCTCGCGGGCGGCGCGCTCGGCGGCAGCCGGCCGCAGCTCGCCCGCGCCGACGGCGGCGAGCAGGCGCAGCTCCAGGCGCCGCGGCGCCCACGCCAGGTCTGCGACGCGGGGCGAGTCCCAGGTACGAAGGTCCTTGGCCTCCCCCCACGTCGACTCGCGCAGCGACCGCTCCTCCGGTTCGTGGCGCTCGAGGGCCTCGGAAAGCGTCACGACCCGGACGCGGTGCTCGGGGCAGAGGCGCAGCACGGAGTCGAGCCATGCGGGGCCCTCGGACCACCAGTGCCCAAGCAGCTCGGTATCGATCGCGAAAGTCAGAAGGCCACGCTTGCCGCGCTCCTGGCGGAAGCGGGAGAGGCGGGCGGCGGCGGCGGCGGCGAACTCCCCCGCGTGCGCTCCCGCCCGCTCCTCAGCCGCCCTCCGCTCGTAGGGGCGGCCGCCGATTGCCCAGAGGCGCGTACCGTGCGTCGAGAGGCGGTGGAACTCGGCGTAGGCGGGATCGGAGGGATAGCCGCGTTCCGACCACAGAAGGTCCACCGTCTGCCAGTCGAGCGGGAAGGCGACGGGCCCCGCCGCGGTGCCCGCGGGCGCCAGCGCTTCGAGGCCTTCCTCGTGAGCGCTCTGGTCAGTGCAGAAGAAGCGGAGGCCGCGCTCGGCCAGCAGGGGCTCGATGCCCGGGCGATACGCGCATTCCGGGAGCCAGAATCCCTCGGCCTCCCCGAACCGGCGCCGGTGAGAGCGCAGCCCGGCGTCGATCTGGAGCCGGCGACCGGCCTTGGTTGCGACCAGCGGCAGCACCGCGTGGGTCGCCGCCGAGGGGATGAGCGCCAGGTTGCGGTCCCGGCTCGCGTCCCGAAACGCCGCAAGGGGGTCGCCCTCCAGCTCGCCGAGGCGCCGAAGTGCGAAGCGATAGCGCTCGGCCTCGGCTTCGGCTGCCGGGCGAAGCTCGGGTGGGGCGTCGACCGCCTCGCGCTCGGCGGCATCGAGCCGGTAGCGCCGCAAGAACTCCTCCATCCGCTCCGGGACGCCCGCCGCCTCGAGCTGGTCGGCGAGCACCGGCGTGACGGTAATCGTCAAGTTCCGGGCGTGCTCAAGGACCGGCAGGTAGGAGCGGGCCACGGCGTCGAAGAGCCACTCCTCTCCGAACGGGTATGTCCCGAAGCCCTCGACGTAGGGCATCTGGGAGTGCAGCACTATCGCCAGATCGCCGATCTCGTCACGCATGGCAGATGGCGAGGAAGTCGAGGGCCTTCTGGAGGTCCGCGCTGCCCCTGATCTTGAAGTCGGAGGAGGAGATGGCCGGGACGAAACGCGAGTAGAGGGGCTTGGTGATGCGAAGCGCGCGGTGGACGCGGTCCCATCCGATGCGGAGCGCCAGCTCGTGTGCGCGGAGCTTGTGCGCGTGGAAGACCCCGAGGAGCTCGACGCTCGAGAAGCCTGCTTCGAGGAGCGCTCGATACTCGGCGAGCGTGTACTCGCGCAGGTGCCAGGGGTTGTCGGACCTCTCGGCGCCCGGCGGAGCCAGGGTGAGGCGGTTCGGTGTCGTGACGTAGGCGAGCGACGCAACGCCTGCGAAGCGCCGCAGGAGCGCTTGGGGGTCGTGTACGTGCTCGATCGTCTGCAGGAAGATGATCGCGTCGCAGGGCTCGTCGAACTCCTCGACCAGGCCGCGCCGGAAGCGCAGGTTGGGGCGGCGGTAGCGCTGGCGGGCGTGATCGTGGGCCTCGGGGTTCGCGTCGATGGCCACCACCTCCGCCGCGCTCTGCGCCAGGACATCGGCGCCGTAACCCTCCCCGCACGCGAGGTCGGCGACGCGCAGCCCGATGACCCGGTCCGCGATCCACTCGTACGCGGCGAGGTGGCGTCGAAACCAATAGTTCTCCTCGGGGATGTCCGGAAGCGTCCGCTCGCCGGTCAATGCCAGCGGCGGGACTCCTGCTGGTTGGTTTTCCTGGAGGTGGTGCAAGGCACAAAGCGCCGGACGAACAGCGTGGAACTGGACCGTAGTCCCCCAACCGCCGGCGAGCGTCGCTCCGCGATCGCTCGCGCGCGGCCGCCGAGGCCGGTCGCGCGCTGCTGACCGGGACGAAACCGCCTTTGACGGCCTATTTCGCGGTGAAGGGCGGTTTCGTGCGCCAGTGGGTCCGACTGGTGTCCTGCGGTTTCGTTCGCCAGTGAGTCCGACTACTGTCCTGTGCATGTCCGCCTCCCCTCGAAGGCCCGATCGGATCAAGGCCGCCAACGCCCGCTACCACGATGCGGCGGCGGAGGAGTACGACTTCAAGTGGGGCATCGACTTCGGGCCGGTCGGACGGGAGCAGGTGCGGGGGAAGCTCGCGAAGGCGCTGGGCGGCTGGCCGTCAAGGCCGTTCGGCGACGCTCTCGAGATCGGTTCCGGGACCGGCTACTTCGGGCTCAACCTGATGCAGCTCGGGCTGATGGAGCGTCTCGTCGCAACGGACATCTCGCCTGGGATGCTCGCCCACCTCGCCAAAAGCGCCGCGGCTCTGGGCCTCGACGTGCACACGGAGGCCTGCGACGCGGAGGAGCTGCCGTTCGAGGACGCGAGCTTCGACCTCGTCTTGGGTCACGCGGTGCTCCACCACCTGCCCCGGCTCGACGTAGCGCTCGCGGAGCTGCGGCGGGTGCTGCGCCCCCGGGGCTCGCTGGCCTTCTGCGGGGAGCCGTCGCGCTACGGCGACCTGATCGCGGT
>DATFQM010000073.1:0-23980 GCA_035264265.1 Thermoleophilaceae bacterium | reverse complement strand
CAGTGATGGATACGACCCGGCCCGAGCCGGTCCTGGGCGATCGGGAAGCCGCCGCCGCGCGGTCCGAGCAGGTTGTCCTCGGGAACCCGGACGTCCTCGTAGCGGACCTCCCAGTGACCGGGCCCGCCGTCGTGTCCCATGACCGACACCGGACG
The DNA here is from genome assembly GCA_035264265.1 of Thermoleophilaceae bacterium. Classification (GTDB taxonomy): domain Bacteria; phylum Actinomycetota; class Thermoleophilia; order Solirubrobacterales; family Thermoleophilaceae; genus DASXBA01. Next base: position 23,825 of record DATFQM010000073.1, on the reverse strand, counting down.
GATGCCGTGGAAGCCGGGGGTGTCAATCGGGACGCAGATCATGCTCGCGCGCTTGTGCGGCGCGGCGTCGGGGTCGGTGACCACCATCGCGATCGCCACCTCGGCGCCGTTGTAGCCCGAGGTGAACCACTTGTGGCCGTTGATGACCCACTCGTCGCCGTCGAGCTCGGCCCGCGAGGACAGTCCTGTGGGGTCCGAGCCCGCGGTCTCCGGCTCGGTCATCGAGAAGCAGCTGCGGACCTCGCCGTCGAGCAGGGGCTGCAGCCAGCGCACGGTCTGCTCCTCGGTGCCGTGCTCGGCGAGGATCTCCATGTTGCCCGTGTCGGGCGCCGAGCAGTTGAAGGCCATCGGCGCCACCGCCGGGCTGCGGCCCATCTGCTCGCACAGCATGCCGTACTCCCAGTTCGTGAGGCCCGGTCCGAAGCGCTCGTCGGGGAGGAACAGGTTCCACAGCCCCTCCGCCTTGGCCCGCTCGCGCAGCTCGACGAGCGCGCCGGGGTAGGGAACGCCCGGGCCGACCTCCTCGTCCAGTCCGCGGTGGGCCTCCTCCTCCACCGGGTAGACGTGCTCGTCCATGAACTCCCGGACCCGCTCGAGCAGCTCGGCGACGCGATCGGAGGGCTGGAAATCCACCGAGCGGCAGCCTATACCGGTTCGCAGGCGCAGTCGCTGCGACGCGGCTCGGCGCGACGGCCGAGTCCGGGGACTATAGGGTCGGTCCATGCCCAAGCTCCTGTACGAAAAGCGCGACCGGATTGCCCACCTCACCCTCAACAGGCCCGAGGCGAAGAACGCCATCGACCCGGAGCTGCACGAGCTTCTGTGCGAGGCGTGGGCCGACTTCCGCGACGACCCCTCGGTCGACGTGGCCATCCTCACCGGGACGGGCGACGCCTTCTGCGCCGGCGCGGACCTCAGGACCTACATCCCGCCGATCATGCGAGGCGAACGGAACCTTCGCGAAATAGTGAACATAGGCTTCGGCGGCCTCACCCGCGGCCTGCACAGGATCGACAAGCCCGTCATCGGCGCGGTCAACGGCTGGGCGTTGGCGGGCGGCCTCGAGACCGCCCTCGCCTGCGACATCCGGATCGCCTCGGAGCGGGCCATGTTCGGCTCCTTCGAGGCGCGTCGGGGCTTTCACCACGGTGACGGCGGCATAGTGCGGCTGGTCAACTCGTGCGGCGTCGGCGTTGCCTCCCACATGCTGCTCACCGCAGAGCCGATCGACGCCGACACCGCGCTGCGGTGGAACCTCGTTACCAAGGTCGTGGCCGCCGAGCGGCTCATGGAGGAGGCCGAGACCGTGGCGGCGCAGATCCTGCGCAACTCGCAGCCCGCTGTCCGCTCCGCCAAGGAGACGATCCTCGAGGTGATCGGCAAGGATCTCGACGACCAGCTGCGAACGGAGGCCTGGAACGCCTATACCTGCGCCGATCCCGAGGAGACGATGGGGCTGCTGCAGCGCTTCTACGACAAGAGCGACGCGGGCCGAGCCGGCGGCTACGAGACCCCGATGGGCTGACCACCTGCCTGCGACCCCGGAACGGCCACCACGGGCCCGACGACCGCCGCGGCGCGCCTTTTGCTCATCGCGGTGCTCGCGCGGCTAGCCGCCCGCTCCGAGCAGGAGCCAGGCGATGAGGGCGGCCACCCCGCCGCCGAGCAGGGTCGCCGCGAGCAGCTTGACCGCATGCGGGCGGTACACCCCCTCGGCCGGCCGGGTCAGCTCGGCCTGGAGCAGGACCTCCCTCGCCGCCTCCGCCGCCGCCAGGGGCACCAGCACGTCGCGCGGCCCGGCGGCAAGGAAGTCGGGCACGTCGAAGCCGGCGCTGCGGCGGACGACGCTCGGCACTCCTTCCTCGAGCAGCAGGCCCTGGATCAGCTCCGCCTCGGCCTGGTTGCGCCCCCCGGCGACTCGGACCAGCTCGCCCTGGGTGTACTCGGGGTTGATCTTGCGCGCCCGCCCATGCGCCTCGGTGAGCGGCGCCTCGATCGTCTGCGCGCCGACGTAGACGAGCGGCATCCCGCAGCGGGCGCAGAAGCGCTCCTCCAGCGGATAATGCAGCGCGCAGGAGGGGCAGGCGAGCGGCTCAGCCTTCGAGGATGATCTCTTCCTCGTCGACACGGCCGTCGGCGATCCGCCAGGCGCGCACCCCGGGCTCGCCGTCGGCCAGCGAGACGATGAGGTACGTCCAGTGCGGGTAGTGGGCCAGGTTGATGTCGGTCTGCGATGGCTCGGCCGGGCTGCGCGGGTGGGAGTGGTAGATGCCCACCTCGTGGCCTTCGTCGTCCAGTTGGTTGGCCCCTAGCAGGCTCTTCGAGTCGAGCTCGTATCCGTACGGCGAGGCTCGCAGGTTGCGCGAGCGGAATACCTCCCGGACCGCGCCGTCCTCGGCGCGCAGGTATCCGCAGCACTCGTTGGGGGCCTCCTCGCGCGCGTGGGCCACGAGCTCGTCCCAGTGCGTCTTGGACATTCGCATCCCGACGGAGAGTAGCCTTGGTCGCTATGGGGGGGTTGGTAAACGTGGGGCCGCTGGAGCTGCTCGTGGTCGGCGTGATCGCGCTGCTCGTGCTGGGCCCTAAGCGCCTCCCGGAGGCGGCCCGGGCGCTCGGCCGTGGCATGCGCGAGCTGAAGGCGGCCGTGGCCGGCGAGGACGAGGACGACCCTGAGGCCGAGCCGCGGCCGGAGCCCTAGCCCCGACCCCCCCTCACCTCTCCGTGGGCGGAAATGCAGCTGGCTAGGGAGCGGAACCCGAATCTCGCCGGTAGCTTCGCCCAGCGGTCGGGCTTCGTCAGCCGCTCGGCCGCAACGGTGCCACCTAGCCGGGCTGTGGGCCCGGCCAAGTGGCACGGTAGGCCCGAGCTCGTGGCCGCTGAGCGTTCGAGCCGCGGCCGCCCCCCGAAGCCGGCCTTTCGCCCAACGAGATTGCGAGAGGGGGACCCGACTACCAGAACGAGGCGGACTCGATCGTCTCCTCGAGCTCCTCCAACGGCTTGTCGTAGACGCCCGAGCTGAGGTACTTCCAGCCGTCGTCCGGAGCCACGAAGACGACGTTTCCATCGTCAAGGTCGGCGGCGACTCGTGCGGCGATTGACGCGATCGCTCCGCTCGAGACTCCGATGAAGAGCCCCTCCTCCTGCTGGAGCTTCTTGGTCCAGACCACGGCATCCCAGTTGGAGACGAAGATCTTCCGATCGAGCAGTGAGAGGTCGAGAATCGGTGGGATGTAGCCGTCCTCGAGCGAGCGCAGTCCCTGGACGTTCTCACCTTGCAACGGCTCGGCGGCCACGACCAGCGTGTCGGGGTCCTCCTCCTTGAGCCGGCGGGCGTTGCCCATCAACGTGCCCCCGGTCCCCAGCCCGGCCACGAAGGCCGCCACCTCGTCCAGCTCCTCCAGGATCTCCACCGCGGTCCCGTGATAGTGGGCCTCCGGGTTGGCCTCGTTCCCGTACTGGTAGGGCATGTAGTAGGAGGAGTCGCTCTCGGCCATCTCGAGCGCCATCGAGACCGCGCCGTTCGAGCCCTGCTCACCCGGCGAGTAGACGATCTCCGCGCCGAACATATGCAGGAGCTGCGATCGCTCCCGGGTCACGTTGTCGGGCATCACCACCTTGAGCGGATAGCCCTTGCGCGAGCAGATCATCGCCAGCGAGATGCCGGTGTTCCCCGATGTGGGCTCGAGGATCGTCTGCCCCGGACTGATCAGCCCATCCTCCTCCGCCCGCTCGATCATCGCGCGGGCGACTCGATCCTTTACCGAGCCGGTGGGGTTGTAGCTCTCCAGCTTCGCGTAGATGCGGACGCCGGGCCTGGGCGAGAGGCGCTTGAGCTCGACGAGCGGCGTGTTGCCGATCGCCTCGACGATGTCGCCGTACTTGCCCCCGCAGGGCTTGTTGTCGAGTCCCGGCTCGAGCATTGCTTCATAAAGTGTAGCCTCGGTCGGGAGGGCCGAGCGGGTACGGTGCCGCGCCGTGGAAGGTGGGCGCGCGCTCCTCACGGGCTTCCCCGGCTTCATCGGGCGGCGGCTCGCCGAGCGCCTGATCGCCGACGGCGCCGCCCTGACCGCGCTGGTGGAGCCGCGGATGGTCGCGGCCGCCCGGGAAGCGGCTCCCGAGGGGCTCGAGCTGCTCGAGGGGGACATCACCGAGCGTCGTCTCGGACTGGCCGACCCCAATTGGGAGAGGCTCACGGCAGAGGTCACGGGCGTCTTCCACCTCGCCGCGATCTACGACCTCGCCGTGCCGATCGAGATCGCCCAGCGGGTGAACGTCGACGGGACCGGCAACGTGCTCGAGCTCTGCGCGGCCTGTGAGCGCCTCGAGCGGCTCAACTACGTGAGCACGGCCTACGTCGCAGGGCTGCGCACCGGGATCGTCTACGAGCACGAGCTGGTGCTGGGCCAGGGCTTCAAGAACCACTACGAGTCGACCAAGTTCCAGGCCGAGGTCTGGGTGCGCGAGGCCATGGACCGCGTCGCGACCACGATCTACCGGCCCGCGATCGTCGTGGGGGACTCGCGGAGCGGCGAGACGCAGAAGTTCGACGGCCCTTACTACATGCTGCGGGTGGTCTCGGCGGCCGAGCGCCGGGGCCTGCCGATCCCCCAGTTCGGGCGGGCCGAGGCGCCGTTCAACGTCGTGCCGGTCGACTTCGTGGTCGACGCGCTCGCCGCTGCCGGCCGCGAGCCCGGGGCCGTCGGGCAGACCCTCCACCTGGTCGACCCGGAGCCGGTCACCGCCTCCGAGCTGATCAGGATCCTCAGCCGGGAGTACGCGGGCCGGGAGCCGGCCTACCGGATGCCGGCGGGGGTCGTCAGCGCGCTGCTACGCCTTCGCGCGGTCCGCCGGGCGTTCGGGGGCGCGCCCCGTGAGTCGATCCAGTACCTGAACCACCCGGTGCGCTTCGATACCCGACGCACGGCGGACGTACTCGCGCGCGCCGGCCTGAGGGTTCCGCGGTTCGAGGACTACGTCGGCGCCATGGTCCGCTACTTCCGCGAGCACGAGGAGGAGCCCTCCTACCTGCCGGCGGGCTTCCAATAGTGGCCACTTATCTCGACGCCGAATGGCACCGCGAGTTGCTCGACGAGCTCTGCACGATCCCGCGCGCGACCGCCACCGAGGGCGAGAACCGCGCCGCGGAGTGGGTCGCGGACCGGCTCGCCCAAGAGGGGACGTCGGCGCAGCTCGAGGAGGAGCCCTCGAACGGCGGCTATTGGTGGCCGCTCGGCCTCGCCGCGGGCGCCGGCCTCGTGGCCGGGCTCGCGGCCCTGCGCGGTCGCCGTGCGCTCCCGGCGGCCGTGGCCGTCATCGCCGCGGCGGCGGCGGTGGATGACTTGCCGCCACGGAGTCGCCGCCTCAGGCGGCTGCTGCCCGGACGACGGGCCTGGAACGTGATAGCGGAGGCAGGACCGGAGGACGCGGAGCGGACCATGGTCCTGGTCGCCCACCACGACACCGCCCACTCCGGCTTGATCTTCCATCCGGCCATACCGGTCACGCTCGATCGCGTGGCGCCCCGGGTGATCGAGTCCACCGACACGAGTCCGCCGCTGATGCTGCCGGTCGTGGGCGCGCCGGCGCTGGTGGCGCTCGGGGCCGCCGCCGGCCGGCGCCGGCTGATCCGGGCGGGCGTCGCCCTCTGTGCCGGCGTCGTTGCCGCGATGGCCGAGATCGGGGCGCGAGGCGCCGTGCCGGGCGCCAACGACAACGGCACCGGGGTGGTGGCGCTGCTCGCTCTGGCCCGGGCCCTCTCGGAGCGGCCTACCGAGAGCCTGCGCGTGCTTTTGGTCTCCAGCTCCGAGGAGGCAACCTGCGAGGGTATGCACCACTTCGCGCGACGGCACTTCCTGCGGCTCCCGCGCGAGGCGACCTTCTTCCTATGCATCGACACCGTCGGCTCGCCGCACCTCTGCGTGCTGCGCGGCGAAGGCATGCTCCGCATGCGCGAGTACCCGGGGCCGGCACTGGCGCTGCTGGACGGCTTGGCCGAGGAGCTCGGGATCGACCTGTTCCCGAACCTGCGGCTGCGCAACGCCACGGACGGGATCTACCCGGTCGCCGCCGGCTATCCCTGCGCCGCCGTTTGCTCGTGCACCCGCCTGAAGCAGCCCGCGAACTACCACTGGCCGACGGACATCCCGGAGAAGGTGGACTACGGCACGCTCGCCGACGCGATCCGCCTCACCGAGGCCGCGGTTCGTCGGCTGGACGAGCGCTGGCTCGACGGCTAGGGCCACCGCCGCGGGGTACAAACCTGGGGTGGCCCTAAGCCTGCGCGCAACACCCTCGTCCCTCGCGCCGCTCCGGCGCTCCCCCTTCCGGGAGCTGTTCGCCGCGCAGCTCGCGTCCAACGTCGGCACCTGGATGCAGACGGTCGCCGCCCAGTGGCTGATGATCACCCTGGAGCACTCGGCTCTCAAGGTCGCGCTGGTCCAAACCGCGATCAGCCTCCCCGTGGTACTGCTCGCGCTGCCCGCCGGGGCGCTGGGCGACATCGTCGACAGGCGGCGGCTCCTGATCGCCAGCCAGATCCTGGCGCTGTCGGCCGCCGGGCTCCTCGCGGGGCTCACCCTCGCTGACCGGATCGGGGCCTGGTCGCTCCTCGGCCTGACCCTCGCTGTCGGCGTCGGCGACGCGCTCAGGAGGCCGGCTTGGCAGGCGCTCCAGCCCCAGCTCGTACCACGCGACCAGATACCGCAGGCCGCCACGCTCAACAGCGCCAACATGAACGTGGCCCGGGCGCTCGGCCCCGCGCTTGGGGGCGCGCTGGTCGCTGCCGCCGGCCCGGGCTGGGTGTTCCTGGTCAACGGCGTCTCCTACCTGGCGGTGCTCGGCGTACTGCTGCCGTGGCGGAGCGAGCAGCAGCGGAGCGGCCTCGGCCCGGAGCGCATGGGGTCGGCGGTCCGGGCGGGAGCGCGCTTCGCGAGGAGCTCCCCCCGGCTCCGCGCGGTGCTCGCCCGCACCGCGCTCTTCCTGATGTTCGCCAGCGCCCTATGGGCGCTGCTTCCCGTGGTCGCGGAGCGGCAGCTCGACCTCGGCTCGGGCGGCTACGGGCTCTTGCTCGGCTGCGTCGGAGGCGGCGCGGTGCTCGGGGCTGCCCTGCTTCCGAGCCTGAGGGCCCGGCGCTCCCTCGACGCGGTCATCTCGCTCGCGGCCGTGGCCTTCGCGGCGGCATGCGTCGGTCTGGCCACCGTCCATATGGTCGTTCCCGCGCTCGCGGTGCTGGTGCTCGCGGGAGTCGCCTGGGTAACGACGCTCGGCTGCTTGATGGGCACCGCCCAGACGATCCTCCCCTCCTGGGTGGGCGCACGGGGCATGGCGCTGTTCCTGCTGGTCTTCCACAGCGGGCAAGCCGGAGGCGCGGTGCTCTGGGGAGCGGTGGCCGATCGCACCGGCACGGACGTGGCCTTCCTCGTCGTGGCGGCGGGGCTCGTGGCCGGTCTCGTGGCTGTCCCCCGCTACCGGGTGCGCTCCGGAGAGGACCTCGACCTCAGCCCCTCCGGGCACTGGACGGAACCACAGCTGGCGCTCGACCGCGACCCCGGGGCGGCGCCGGTCCTCGTCACCGTCGAGTACCGGGTGCCCCCGGAGAACCATTCGGACTTCCGGGACGCGATGCAGGCGGTAGGTCGCGCGCGGCGACGATCAGGGGCGACACGCTGGTCCCTGTTCCAGGACGCCGCCGACCCGGAGAAGTTCGTCGAGGCGTTCGTGCTGCCGTCGTGGGAGGAGCACCTGAGACAGCACGAGCGGATCACAGTCGCCGACCGGCGCTTCGAGGAGCGCGCCCACGCCCTGCTCGCGGACGGCGAGACGCCGCGCGTGACCCGCCTCCTGGCGACCTGAGCCGGTCCTAGCCCGCCCCCCTCTCGTATCTCGTTGGGCGAAAGGCCGGCTTCGGTGCGGCGGCCGCGGCTCGAACGGTCAGCGGCCACGAGCTCGGGCCTACCGCGCCACTTAGCCGGGCCCACAGCCCGGCTAGGTGGCACCGTTGCGGCCGAGCGGCTGACGAAGCCCGGACCGGCGGCCGGGGGTGCCGGCGAGATTCGGGTTCCGCTTCCTAGCCAGTTGCATTTCCGCCCCCGGAGAAGCGAGAGGGGGGCCCGCCCTAGCCCCCGGCCATGGCCGGCAGGATCACGAGGGTGTCGCCCGGAGCGACCTCGGTGTCCAGTCCCTGGAGCACCCGCACGTCCTCGTCGTTCAGGTAGACGTTGACGTAGCGGTTCAGGTCGCCCGCCTCGGAGAAGAGCTGGCTGCGCGTCGCGGGATGCTGTTCGGCAAGCGAGCGCAAGGCGTCCCCGACGGTCCGCCCGTGGGCATCGACCTCCTTGGCGCCCCCGGTCGACGAGCGCAGCACCGGCGGGATCTTGACCGTGCTCACGAGGCCCGCAGGGTAACTACTGGGGCGCGGAGCTGAGCGCGCGAAAACCCAGCCTGCCAAGGCAGCAGGGTCGAAGCCTTGGTGGGCCAAGGCGAGACCCGATGACGCGGGCAGCCGAAGGTTGCAGCGGGCTCAGCCCGCGCCAGCGCAGAAGGCTTCGTAGTCCGGGAACTTGCCCATCTCCTCCTCGGAGATCTCGCTCGGATCGATCGAGCAGATAGGGCAGTCCGGATCGCGGCGGACCTTTAGCTCGGTGAAGATCGCGCCCAGCGCGTCGTAGAGCAGCAGGCGGCCGTTGAGCGTGTCGCCCGCGCCGGTCACGAGCTTGATGACCTCGACCGACTGGAGCAGGCCCATCACGCCGGGCAGCACGCCCAGGACGCCCGTCGCTCCGCAGGAGGGCGCCAGCTCGGCTGGGGGCGGGGTGGGGTAAAGGCAGCGGTAGCAGGGCCCGTCGTGCGGCTTGAAGACCGAGAGCTGGCCCTCGAAGCCGAGAATGGAGGCCGAGACGACGGGGATGCCGAGCCGCACCGAGGCGTCGTTCAGGAGATAGCGGGTAGGGAAGTTGTCGAGGCCGTCGACGATCACGTCGTAGCCCTCGATGATCTCCATGACGTTGTCGGCGCCGAGCCGGACCGGGTACTTCTCCACCTTGACGTCCGGGTTGATCTCGCGGATCGCCGTCTCCGCCGAGTCGGTCTTCGGAACGCCGATGCGCTCGTTCGAGTGGGCCACCTGGCGCTGGAGGTTGGATAGGTCCACCACGTCGTTGTCGACGATGCCGAGCGTCCCCACGCCTGCGGCGGCGAGATAGAGGGCCGCCGGCGAGCCGAGGCCCCCTGCGCCCAGAAGCAGGACCTTGGACTCGAGCAGCTTGATCTGGCCCTCGAGACCGATCTCGGGAATGAGGACGTGACGGGAGTAGCGCTCTCGCTGTTCGGGTGTCAGCGACGGAGGGACCTCGACCTCGTAGCCGCGGTCCTTCCAGAGGGTTATCCCACCGGCCATGGATTCGACGTTCTCGTAGCCCAGGAGCTGCTCCATGGTGTCCGCCGCAAGCGCCGAGCGGTTGCCGGAGGCGCAGTAGAGGACCACGCGATCGCCCTTGTTCGGAGCCGCTCCCTCGATGCGGGACTCGAGATGACCGCGAGGGACGTGGACCGCGCCCGGCAGGTGGGACTCGTCCCACTCGTGCTGCTCCCGGACGTCGACGATCACGGCCCCATTGCCCGAACCGGGCTCGATGAGCTCGTGGACCTCGCGCGGATCGACCTCGCGAATGCGCTCCTTGATCTTGCGAATGACGTCTGTGGCGTTGGCCATTACTTCATAAAGTGTAGCGGGCCCTCGGCACCGTTGAACCCTTACGGGAAAGGTACCGGGGCGCCCTCTCGGACGCCGCGGTGGGCCGCGGGCGGGTTGGCGGTCCCTTCCCCTGGCTCCGGCAGTTCGATCGGGGACCGAGACCGTGAATCAACCATCTAGCCTGAGCTGGATGAACCCGCGCGTGGTCCTGGCGCTCTCGCTTCTCTGCGCCTTCGCCCTCGGCGCCGCGCTGCTCGCCGGGAGCAGCCGGGATGAGCAGGAGCCGGCCACCGCCTCGTCAGCCTTTGCCGGCGCGCGCATGCCCGCGGGGGTAAGGGCCCCGGACTTCGAGCTCCGAGACCAGGATGGTCAACGCGTCTCGATGCGCTCGTTTCGAGGTCGCCCCGTGGTCGTGACGTTCCTCTACACGACCTGCGACAACACGTGTCCCGCCCAGGCGCAGACGGTCCGCGGAGCCCTCGACGACCTCGGCCGCGACGTCCCGGCGCTGGCGATCGCGGTCGACCCGCCGCGGGACACGGCGGAGCGGGCCCGCGCCTTCCTGTCGAAGCAGCGCGCCCTCGGCCGCATCGACTTCGTGCTGGGCACCCGCGCTCAGCTCGAGCCAGTCTGGAGGGGCTTCGCGATCCAGCCCCAGGCGCGCGGCCAGGAGCACCAGGCCCGCATCACGCTGGTGGACAAGCGGGGCTATCAGCGCATCGGGTTTCCCGGCTCCCAGGCCACCCCCGAGCGGCTTGCCCACGACCTGCGGCTGCTCGAGCGCGAGTAGCCGCGGCTTTCTCCGACCTGCTGGGTAGGATTTGAGTCCGATGATGTTCTCCACCAAAGCCGAGTACGGCATCCGGGTGATGGCGCACCTGGCCCGCCGCAATGGCGACGAGCCGATCGCCCTCGGCTCGATAGCGAACACCGAGGGGCTGCCGCTGGCGTACCTCGAGCACCTGGTGCAGCGGCTGCGCAGGGCTGGCCTCGTCGAGTCCCAGCGCGGCGCCCACGGCGGCTACTCGCTCGGCCGGCCGGCCGGCGAGATCTCCATGGCGGAGATCGTGGCGGCGCTGGAGGGCGATATCGCTCCGATCGAGTGCGTCACCGCGGACGCCGACGGCGCGCTCGTGTGCATCCGCGAGGGCGAGCCCGGCCACGACCCCTGTCCGACCAAGCTGCTGTGGACGCGCGTGCAGGGCTCCATCATCCGCACGCTCACCGACATGACGCTGGCCGAGCTCGTTCGGCCGATATCCCGAAACAAGGACCAGCTCACCGCATGACGCTCGAGATCCAGAACCTGCACGTCCGCACGGAGGAGCGCGAGATCCTCCACGGCGTCGACCTTGTCGTGAAGAGGGGCGAGACACACGCGCTGATGGGCCCGAACGGCTCGGGCAAGTCGACGCTCGCCAACGCCCTGATGGGCAACCCCAACTACGAGGTCACCGAAGGCCGCGTGCTCCTGAACGGCGAGGACATAACCGAGGCCGACCCTGACGAGCGGGCCCGGGCAGGTCTGTTCATGGCCTTCCAGTACCCCGCCACGATCCCGGGTGTGTCGGTGGCCAACTTCATGCGGATGGCTGTGAACGCTCGGCGGGAGGAGCCCATCAAGGTCAAGGAGTTCGGCGAGCTTCTGAAGCGGAACATGGACCTGCTCCGAATCGACCGCGACTTCACGAGCCGCTACCTGAACGAGGGGTTCTCGGGCGGCGAGAAGAAGCGCGCCGAGATCCTCCAACTGGCGATGCTCCAGCCGGAGCTCGCGGTGCTCGACGAGACCGACTCGGGTCTCGACATCGACGCCCTGCGGATCGTCGCGGGCGGCGTGAACGCGATGCGTGAGCCTGGGCGCGGCTTCCTGATCATCACGCACTACACGCGCGTCCTGCAGTACGTGCGCCCGGACTTCGTGCACATCATGCTCGACGGGCGGATCGTGCGCGAGGGGGGACGGGAGCTCGCGGATGAGCTCGAGGAGAAGGGCTACGAATGGGTGCGCGAGGAGGTCGCAGCCTAGTGCCCCCAGAGTTCGTCGAGGACCGCCGCAAGGCCGCGCTCGAGGTCTTCGAGCGCGAGCGGCTGCCGCGCTGGCGGCGGTCCGGCTTCTGGACGACCGACGTCCGCAAGCTGCGGCTCGACGAGCTGGAGCCGCGGCGCTACGAGCCCCTAGAAGAGCTGCCGGAGATCGTGAGGGAGCACCTTGGGGAAGAGGAGCACGCCGGCCTTCTGGTCCAGCGCGGCGCCAGCGTCGTGTACACGCACGTGAGCGACGACCGGATCGTGCTCACATCGCTCGAGCAGGCGCTGGAGGAGCATCTGGAGCTGGTCGAGCCGCACTTCGCCAAGCGACTGCCCTATGACGAGGGGAAGTTCCAGGCCGCCACCGCGGCGCTCTGGACCGGAGGCGCCTTCGTGCACGTGCCCAAGGGCACGCGGGTGGAGAAGCCGATCCAGATCGTCTGGCTGATCGACGAGCCGGGCACGGCCCAGTACGCGCACACCCTCGCGGTGGTCGGCGAGCTCGGCGAGTGCAAGCTACGCGAGTACTGCCTGGCGCCCGACTTCGAGGGGCAGGCGCTGCACGCCGGGGCCTTCGAGCTGTACGCGCAGCCCGGCGCCCAGGTCGACCTGGCCCACTACCAGGACTGGGGCGGCGGTGAGGTGCACGACGTATCGACCAAGCGCGTGGAGATTCGCCGCGACGCCCGGGTCAAGTGGGTGCCCGTGCACCTGGGCGGGCACCTCACGAAGCAGCGGCTCGACATCGTCACCGCCGAGCGGGGGTCGGACATGCGTCACACGGGGCTCTACTTCACCGAGCGCGAGGAGCATCTCGACCTGTTCACGACCGACAAGCACGAGAAGGGTCACACCACCGGCGACACGGTTTGGAAGGGAGCGCTGACCGGTGAGTCGCGCTCCTCGTACGAGGGGCTGATCCACATCGTGCCGGGCGCGCAGGAGACGCACACCTACCTGCAGACGCACTCGATGCTGCTGTCGCCGAAGGCGAAGAGCGATGCGATCCCCTCACTGATCGTGCAGACGGACAACGTCTCGGCCTCTCACGGCGGCACCGTGGGCGAGCTCGACGAGGACCAGATCTTCTACATGATGACCCGGGGGGTGTCGCGCTCGGAGGCAGTCCGCGTGCTCGTGGAGGGTTATTTCGAGGAGGTCGTGCAGCGACTCGAGGACCCCGGCCTCGAGGAGCTGGTGCGACGGCGGATCGCCGAGAAGCTGCGCGGCGCCGAGGAGCAGGTCAAAGAGTTCATCGGGGAGCGCTCCTGATGGGAGTCGCCGAGAAGCCCCTGGCGGACGTCCGCGCCGACTTCCCGGTGCTCGACCGAGAGGTGAACGGCAAGCGGCTCGTCTACCTCGACTCCGCCGCCACCTCGCAGAAGCCCCAGGGGGTCCTCGACGCCGTCGAGGACTACTACCGGCGCCACAACGCCAACATCCACCGCGGCGTCTACTCCCTTGCGCGCGAGGCCACCGAGCTGTTCGAGAACGCGCGCGAGCGGGTGGCGGCCTTCGCGGGCTGGGACACGACGGACACGATCTTCACGAAGAACGCCACCGAGGCGATCAACCTCGTGGCCTACGCCTGGGGTCGCGAGCACGTCGGCGAGGGCGACGAAGTGCTCATCACGCACATGGAGCACCACTCGAACATCGTGCCCTGGCAGCTGCTGTGTGAGGAGCGCGGCGCCCGGCTGCGCTACCTGTCGGTGTCCGAAACCGGTGAGCTGTCGCTGGACGAGCTCGACGCCGTGCTGGCGGAGGGGCGGGTCCGGTTGCTCGCGGTGACCCACGTCTCGAACGTCCTCGGCACCCTGAACCCGGTGGCCGAGGTCGTCCGCCGGGCGCGGGTCGCGGGCGCTCGCACGCTTGTGGACGGCTCGCAGGCGGCGCCACAGCTGCCGCTCGACGTGCGCGAGATCGACCCCGACTTCTACGCCTGGACGGGCCACAAGGCCCTGGGCCCAACGGGGATAGGGGTGCTTCACGGCCGGCACGAGCTGCTCCAGTCGATGCGCCCGTTCCTGGGCGGAGGCGACATGATCTCCAAGGTCGAGTTCGACTCCTCCACCTGGAACGAGCTGCCCTGGAAGTTCGAGGCCGGCACTTCCCCGATCGCCGAGGGCGTGGGCCTCGGCGCCGCCGTCGACTACCTCTCCGCGCTCGGGATGGAGAGCGTGCGCGCGCACGAGAAGGAGCTCACCGGCTACGCCCTGGCGTGCCTGCCAGAGGTCGACGGGATCCGGATCTTCGGGCCTCCGGACCCGGAACGGCGTGGAGGCGTGGTGTCCTTCGCCCTCGACGGCATCCATCCGCACGATGTGGCCGAGCTGTGCGACCGCGAGGCCGTATGCATACGCGCAGGCCACCACTGTGCGATGCCGCTGATGCGGATGCTGGGTGTGCCCGCGACCGCTCGCGCCTCCTTCCACGTCTACAACTCGCGCGCCGACGTCGACCGGCTGGTCAGTGCTCTGCAGGCAGCGAGACGTGTCTTTGCGCTCTAGTCGCCAGTCGCCAGTCGCCAGGGACTGACCATGGAAGCGCTCTACCGCGACTACATACTCGAGCACTACAAGAACCCGCGGAACTACGGGACGCTAGATCCCCACGACCTCGAGTTCCACGATCACAACCCGCTCTGCGGCGACGAGCTCGGGGTGCACATCCGGGTAGAGGACGGCAAAGTGGCAGACCTCCGCTTCCACGGCCAGGGCTGCGCGATCTCGCAGGCGGCCGCTTCGATCTCGAGCGAGGAGCTGATCGGGATGAAGCTGGACGAGGTGGCCCGGCTGCCCGCCGAATGGGCCATCGAGCAGCTCGGAATCGACATCTCGCCCACCCGCCGGAAGTGCGCGCTGCTCGCGCTCAAGGTGCTGCGGGGCGCCACCACGGGCGACGCGTCCTGGCCGGAGTAAGCGACGACCTCGTCAGGGCCTGCCGCCGCACGGGGGTCCGGGACGAGCGTCTCCTGGCCGCCGTGCGGGACGTCCCGCGAGCGGAATTTGTCATCCCCGAGGTTGCCGACCGGGCTTACACGGACTCTCCTCTCCCCATCCCGCACGACCAGGTCACGACACAGCCATCGCTGGTTGCAGCGATGATCGACGCCCTCCGCCTGACGGGCGAAGAGCGAGTACTCGAGATCGGCACCGGCTATGGCTGGGAGACCGCCCTCGTTGCCCGGCTCACGGGTGAGGTCTGGAGCGTGGAGCGCCACGCCGACCTGGCCGAGTTCGCCCGGGGCGCCCTCGAACGGCAGCGAGTACGGAATGCCACGGTCGTGGCGGGCGATGGCTCCGAGGGCCTGCCCGAGCACGCGCCCTACGACGGGATCATCGTGGCGGCGGCATTCACGGAGGTGCCGGAGCCGCTCGTGGAGCAGCTGGCGCCCGGCGGCCGGCTGGTGCAGCCGATCGGACCCGGCGGGGCCGAGGACGTCGTGCTGTTCGAGCGCGGCCCCGAGGGCCTCGAGCGCCGCCGTTCGGTGATCGGTGCGCACTTCGTGCGCCTGTACGGCCGCCACGGGTTCCGCGACTAGGACGACTTCGCCTACAACGTCACTTTGCCGGGCCGGAGAGGAGCCCCACAAAGTGACGCTTTACGTCACGATCCGGAAGGCGGGGTGATCAGGCGCGATCCGCAGCAGCTCCTCGTCCGTCGAATCCGGCCCGACACCCTCGAAGAACATCCCCGACTCCCACTTCCAGCGCTCGAGGTAGGCCCGGAGGAGCGGCGCCTTCTCCTCGTCGGGCACCTCCTCGGCCTTGAAGTCCTCGGTTCGGCGGCCCACCCGCAGCCGACCCTCGCGGCTCGCCCTCAGGTTCCTGACCCATTGCGTGTGTCCGCGCGGAGCCACCAGGAACCGGGACCCCTGGAACTCCAGGGGGTTCACCGGGGTGCTGCGCCACTCGCCGCTCTTTCGGCCGCGCACCTCGAGCACCCGGGAGCCGGCGATGCTCACCCCGAGCCGGGTCAGCCTCGCGACCGTCGGGTTGAAGATGTTCTTGGTGAACCAGTCGGGGCGGCGGTAGCGCTGTGCCACACGACCCATTCTGGCGCTAGGCGGGCTCCCTCGCGGGCTCGCGCTCGCCCTCTCTGCGGACCACGGCGGCTACCGACAGAACGATCGCGAGCGCGCCGGCGACCACGAACCCCGTGATCTCCTCCGAGAGGATCGCCCAGCCGAGCAAGATCGCGATCACCGGGTTCACGTAGGCGTAGGTGGCGACGGTGGAGATCGGCGCGTTCTTCAACAGCCAGGTATAGGCCGTGTAGGCCAGCACCGACCCGATCGTCGTCAGGTAGACGAACGCGATGATCGAGTCGCCCGAGAAGGCGCCGGGGTGGACGTCGCCGGCCTCTCCGACGCCGAGTCCGACCACGATCATGGCACCGCCGCCCAGGAGCATCTGCCAGGCGGTGGAGGCCAGCGCGTCGCGTGGAAGCGGTACGCGCCGCGAGTAGTAGGAGCCGGACGCCCAGGAGACGGCGGCCGCGACGCACACCAGCACGCCCCAGAGCGGCGCGTCGCCTGGCCGGTCGCCCGGGAGGACCACCAGGGCGAGCCCGGAGAAGCCGATCGCCACCCCGGTGAGGGTCGCCACCGGGGGACGGTCGCCGTTGGCCGCGCGCAGGAGCACGACCCACAGCGGAACGGAGCCGATGATCAGCGCGGCGAGCCCCGAGGGCACGTCCTGCTCGGCCACGGTGACGAGCCCGTTGCCTCCGAACGGCAGCAGCAGCCCGAGCAGGGCGGCGCCCGCGACCTCGCGGCGCCCCAGCCGGATGCGCTCGCGCCCACCCGCCGCCGCAAGCACCGCGAGGAAGACCGCGCCGGCCACGGCGAAGCGGAGGCCGGCCGCGAGTAGCGGCGGCATGGTCTTGACCATCACCCGGATCGCTAGGTAGGTGGACCCCCAGACCAGGTAGATCGTCGCGAGCGCGGCCCAGACCACGGCTCAGCCTTTCCGTTTGAGGGCGGATCGCCCGCCCTCGAACGGCGAGTTTGGAGGCAGCTGGATGCTGTCCCCAAACTCGCTGACCATGAAGCGGGGATCGCCGGCGGTCGGCCGGAAGCCGAACCGCTCATACAACCGATGGGCGTCGGCGGTCGCGAGGATCCAGCGCCGCACCGTCTCGAGCTCGGGGTGGGAGGTCATCGTCTCCACCAGCCACTTACCCAGCCCCCGCTTCCGGTCGGGCTCGAGCACGAAGACGTCGGCCAGCCAGGCGAACGTCGCGTAGTCGGTCACCACTCGCGCGAAGCCGAGCTGCTCCTCACCTCGGTAGAGGCCGAAGTTGAGCGAATGCTCGATCGACCGCTCCACGATCTCCCGCGGGACCCCCGGCGACCAGTACGCGTCCTCGGACAGGAAGCGGTGCACCAGGTCGAGATCGAGCCGGTCGGGGTCCGTCGAGATCAGGTAGTCGCCGCGGCGCCACACCGCCCGCACGCTACGCGGCGCCCGAGGCCCCCTCAATGTCGTTCAAGTCGAACTTGTTGCGTCCGAGGCCCGGCGGGATTGTCCTTCGCCCACCGGACTATGCGCTTGGAGTGCTGGACCACCTCGCCGTCGTCGGTGACGAGGACCGGGACCCAGTTCTCACCAGTCAGCTCCTTGACGGGTCGCCGGGTGCGGTTCATGAAGTCCGGAAGGGCCGCCCAGCCGTAGGTCCTGATCACCTCGGGCTCCCAGCCGGCGTCCTTCAATGCCGTGTGCGCGTTGGCGCAGGGATGGCCGCCGGGACGAGGCGTTTGGAAGGTTCCCCAGCAGACGTAGAGCTTCATGGCGGCGCGGAGCCTACCCCGAGCCGAGGGCGCTGGCGACAAATACTGTTGGTATCTGGATACTGTCGGTATATGGTAGTCCCCACACGGGCGGAGCGGCAGGAGAGGACTCGCGAGCGGCTCGTGGACGCCGCTGAGCGGCTCTTCAGGAGCCAGGGGTTCCACGCGACGTCGGTGGACGTCGTCGCCGCAGAGGCGGGTTACACGAAGGGCGCGGTGTACTCGAACTTCGACTCGAAGGAAGACCTCTTCTTCGCCGTCTACGAGCGTCGCCTCGATGCCCGGGTCGCAGAGATGGAGGCCGCCCTGGAGACTGCTGCTTCCGTCCGCGAGGGCCTGGAGCGCGTCATTCCCGGCGGCCGCGGCAGGCGGGAGACCGACGACGGTTGGATGGCCGTCTTCTTCGAGTTCTGGGCGCATGCGCTCCGGCATCCCGAGCTGCGGGAGCGGTTCGCGGCGCAGCACCGGCGGGTGATAGAGCCGCTTGCCCGCGCGGCGGCCGAGCTCACCCGCGGGCGCCACGACGGGCACAAGCTTGCGACCGGGCTCTACGCGTTGCAGCTCGGGTTGCAGCTGGAGCGGCTGACCCAGCCGGAGGTGGTCGACGAGGGGCTTGGCCTCCGGATGGGCAGGCTGTTCTTGGAGGAAGGAGAAGGGGGTGGGTTATTGGGCTAGGCGCCTGCGGGATTTCGCCCGCCGCGCGCGTGAGAGCAGGGAGCTCCTCTGCGCGTGGCACTGCGCGAGCGAGGGGGCCCGGCGCGGGTGCGAGCGCGGGTGAGCGATCGGCTGGCGGGACTCGGCGTGCCGAGGCCGATCGTCGAGGTGGAGCCCGTCGAGGGGCTCGAGCGCTCGCCCGGCGGCAAGCTGCAGATGATCGTGCCGGACGGCGCGGCTCAGTCGACCAGGGACGTGACCGCGGCCGGCGCGGGGCGCACGTGGACGCGCGCGCCGACGTCGTACAGCTCCAGCGAGGGAAGCTGCACCAGCACCATCCGCCCGTTCTCGTGGCGGAGCCGGTAGAGCACATCGTGGCCGCGGAACTCGCGCTCGAGGACCTCGGCGTTGCCCTGGCTGTCGGGACGCAACTCGAGCTGCTCCGGGCGCACCGCGACGTGGACCTCGCCCCTCGCCGGGCGGGGTAGGTCGAAGACGCCGAGCTCGGTCTCGACGCCGTCCCCCCGGGCGACACCCAACAGCATGTTCACCTCGCCCACGAACTGGGCGGTCCAGCGGCTCGCGGGGCGGCCGTAGACCTGCTCGGGGGTGCCCACCTGCACGATGCGGCCATCCCGCATCACCGCCAGCCGGTCGGCCAGCGAGAGGGCCTCCTCCTGGTCGTGAGTGACCAGGATCGCCGTCGCCCGCGCATCCTTGAGGATCAGCTCGACCTCCCGCCGCAGCCCGGCCCGGAGCGTCGCGTCGAGGTTCGAGAAGGGCTCGTCCAGCAGCACCACCTCCGGCTCGGGCGCCAGCGCGCGGGCGAGAGCGATCCGCTGGCGCTCGCCCCCTGAAAGCTCGTGCGGATAGCACTCCGCGCGGTGCTGGAGGCCGACCAGTTCGAGCGTGCGCCGAGTGAGCGCCTCGCGCTCGTCACGCTCGCGCCGAGCCAAGCCGAACGCGACGTTGGACCTGACCGTCAGGTGCGGGAACAGCGCGTAGTCCTGGAACACCATGCCGATCCGGCGCTTGTCGGGGGGGACGAACCTCTCCGGCCCCGCCATCTCGACGCCCCCGACGGACACCGAGCCCGCCGCCGGCCGCTCGAAGCCGGCTATCAGCCGCAGCAGCGTGGTCTTTCCGCAGCCTGACGGGCCGAGCACGGCAACCAGCTCCCCGCTGTGCACCTGAAGGCTGACGCCGTCCACCGCCCGGGTCGAGCCGAAGGACCTGGAGACGCCGGTGAGACGAACCTCGCTCATGCTCACATTGTTGTAGCCGCCAGAGGCTGAGGCTCCGGTCCTTCAGAGGGCTCGATGGCGGCCGGCCGCCGCCCGGACAACCTGATCATGAGTGCGACCGGCAGCAGGCCGACGAGCACGATCAGCAGCGCGGGCAGCGCGGCGGTCCGGAACAGCGACTCGCTCGTCGCCTGCCAGACCGCGATTGCGAGCGTGTCGCCGCCGAGCGGGCGCAGCAGCAGCGTGGCGGGCAGCTCTTTCATCACCTCGGTGAAGACGAGTAGCGCGGCGGTCGCGAGGCCGGCGCGCAGGAGTGGAACATGCACCCGGGCCAGCACCTCCAGGCGGTCCGCTCCGAGCCCGCGCGCCGCCTCGTCGAGGTCCTGGGGGATGCGCAGGAGGCTCGTCTCGACGGCCTGGAAGGCGAGCGCCAGGAAGCGCACCACGTACGCCGCGAACAGGCCGATCACCGTCCCGGTCAGGATGAGGCCGGGGTCGGCGCCGAACACGGTATTCGAGGCGTCGTCGAGCCGGTGGTCGAGCCAGGCCAGCGGCACGATGACCGAAACGGCGACCACGGAGCCCGGCACGCCATAGCCGATCGTCGCGACCCGGACCGCGCCCGCCGTGAGCCGCGAGCGGGAGCCGCGCAGGCCATAGGCGAGCAGTAGCGCCACACCGCCCACGAGCACGGCGCTCATCAGGGCCAGGAGAAGGCTGTTACGAGCGGCCACGGCGAACTCCGGGGCCAGGAGGCCGTCCCTGATCGACCGGACGGCCCAGGTCGAGAGCTGTGCCAGGGGCGCGATCACCACGATTCCCACGAGCGCAAGCGGGCCGGCGACGGCCCCCACGGCGGCCGGGCCGCGGAGGCGCGCCGCCGCGATCGCCTGGCCGCGCGCCGCGAGCTGGTGATAGCGGGCGCGGCCGCGGGCGAGCCGCTCGAGGACGAGCAGGGTCAGGGTCACGGACACCAGCAGAGCGGCTAGCTGCATGGCCGCCTGGCGGTCGAACGCGATGAACCAGACGCGGTAGATCGCGTCCGTGAACGTGTGAACGCCCAGCAGGTTCACGGTGCCGAAGTCGGCCAGCGCCTCCATCAGGGCAAGCGCCGTGCCGCCGAGGATCGCCGGGCGCGCGAGGGGCACCGCCACCCTCAGCACGGCTCGGGTGCTGGACATTCCGAGCCCCCGGGGGGCCTCGATCAGGGCCTGCGACTGCGACAGGAATGCGGCCCGCCCGAGCAGATACACGTACGGATACAGGACCACGGTGAAGATGGCGATGGCCCCCAGGGGCGAGCGGATCGCGGCGCCGCCGGCGGGCAGGGTGCCGAGAGCGAACAGGGTGAAGACGTAGCCGGGAACGGCGAGCGGCAGGACCAACGCCCACTCGATCCAGGCGCGGCCCGGGAAGTCGCAGAAGGAGACGAGCAGCGCCAGGCCGGTCCCGAGCACGAGCGTGCCGGCGCCGACCCCGACGAGTAGGAGCGCGGTGTTGCGGACCGCGTCGGGCAGGAAGCCGGAGAACTGGGTGACGCTTCGGCCGCCACCGGCGACGAAGCTCAGCGGCAGCGCCACGAGCGGCCCGGCCACGAGCAGCGCGGCCACGAGCGTGGCGAGCGCCCAGCCGTCCAGTCGGGTTCGCCTCACTCCCATCCCAGGTCGTTCATCAGGCGCACCGCCTCCTCGAGATGGGCGCCCGCGCCCCGGACGTCGATCGGATCGCGCTTGAAGGGACCGAAGCGGGCGATCTCCGGCGCCGCACGCACCTCCGGGGCGACCGGGAACTCCTTGTTGTTGCGCACGAAGACGCGCTGCTCCATCGGGCGCTCGAGGAACTCCAGGAGCCCCACGGCGGCGGAGCGCTGATCGGTCCGGCGGACCACCCCTATCCCGGACAGGTTCACGTGGGTCCCCCGGCCCCGCTGGTCGGCCCACTCGAGCGCTACCGGAAAGCTCGGGTCCTCGGCGAGCTCGCGCCCGAGGTAGTAAGAGTTGGCCAGGCCCACGTCGCAGCGGCCCTCGGCGATCGCGTCGAGCACGTCGATGTCGGAGCCGAGGAACTTGGGGTCGTTCGCCATCCAGCGGCGCAGCATGTGCTCGGTGGCCGCCCGCCCGTCCTTCGCGATCCGGTCCGCTATGAAGTCGCCGTTGTACTCGCTTGTGCCCGAGCGCAGGCAGAGCCGGCCCTTCCAGCGTGGGTCCCCGAGCCCCTCATAGGTGATCACCTCGCCCGCCTTCACCCGGTTCGTCGAGCGCATGATCGTTCGCGCTCGCTGGGTCAGCCCGTACCACTCGCCGTCGGGGTCGCGGAGGTCGCGCGGCACCTCCCGGTCGAGCGCGTCGGAGCGGACGGGCTGGAGGAGGCCGGCCTCCTTGGCCCGCCAGAGGTTCGCGGCGTCGACCGTGATCAGGACGTCGGCCTTCGAGCGGCTCCCCTCGCTCTCGAGGCGCTCGTACAGCTCGGATGCCGATCCGCCGAACAGCCTCAGGTCGCGGCCGGTGCGCGACGCGTAGTCCTTGAACGGCTGCTCCTCGCCGTAGTGGGAGCGGGCGGTGTAGATGACGAGCTCGTCACCCGAGCCGGAAGTCGCGATCACCACCGCCACGAAGGCCGCGAGGACCATGACGGTCCCCACGGAGACTAGCGCTACGAGCCTGCGACGCGACACGGGCTAGGGCTCGGTCGTCCGCTCCGTAGTCGTGGGCGCCGTGCCGGTCGAGGCGGTGGTGCCGCCGCTGCCGGTGCCGCCTGTGTCGCCCTCGAACTTCACGCTGCCGCGCTTCTCGCCGCAGCCCACCACGCCGAGTGCCGACCCGGCCCCCAGGAGACTGGCGACGATGAGGATCCCCGCCTTGCGGAGCATGTAGTTAGGCTACCCTAACTCCCCTGCGCATACCCCGCCGCCGCCCGGGGACCCGATGGATAGGGTGTTCAGCCCGGTCGCCCCGCTAAGATTCATATCCGACTCCGCAGCCCGGAATTGACCCCGACAGGGAAGCCGATGGCAGCCACCGACAAGACGCGAATTCCCAAGCCGAGCCCGATCAAGGAGAACGAGCACGGGCAGCTCGTGGCCAAGAGAGGCATCTCGCGTGAGGTCATCGACGAGCTCTCCAAGGTCAAGGGCGAGCCCGACTGGATGCGGGAGAAGCGCCTCAAGTCGTTCGACATCTTCGAGCGCAAGCCGATCCCCACCTGGGGGGTCGACCTGTCGGACCTGGACCTCTCGGAGCTGGTGCTCTACTCGCCGCCCGAGGCTGGCCGGTACCAGAGCTGGGACGAGGTCCCCGAGGACATCAAGGAGACCTACGAGAACCTGGGGATACCGCAGGCCGAGCGTGAGCACCTCGCGGGCGTCGTAGGCGTCTGGCGCCAGGAGCCCTTCTACGAGGGCCTCAAGGACGAGTACCGCGACAAGGGGATCGTCTTCTGCGCCATGGACACGGCGGTCCAGGAGCACGAGGACCTGGTGCGCCAGTACTTCATGAAGAAGTGCGTGCCGCCGCAGGACAACAAGTTCTCGGCGCTGCACGGCGCCGTGTGGTCCGGCGGCTCGTTCCTGTACGTCCCGAAGGGCGTGAAGGTCGACCTGCCGCTACAGGCGTACTTCCGCATGGAGGGCGCCTCCGAGGGCACCTTCGAGCACACGCTGATCATCGCCGACGAGGGCTCGGACGTGAACTACATCGAGGGCTGCACCGCCCAGACCTACTCGGTCAACTCGATGCACTCGGCCGTGGTCGAGATCTTCGTCAAGGAGGGCGCCAAGGCCCGCTACACGACCGTGCAGAACTGGTCGAAGGACGTCTTCAATCTCAACACCAAGCGCGCGATCGTGGACGCCCACGGCACCGTGGAGTGGGTGGGCGGCTCGATGGGAGCCAAGAAGGTCATGCTCTATCCGGGCTCGTTCCTGATGGGCGAGGGCGCCCGCGCCGACCACCTCAACGTCGGCGTGGCGTCGGGCGACGTCTGGAAGGACACCGGCGCGAAGGTCGTTCACCTGGCGCCCAACACGACCTCCAACATCCTCGCCAAGTCCATCTCCAAGGACGGCGGGAACATGGGCTACCGCGGCCTCGTGCGCATGGGGCACAACTCCCAGGGCTCCAAGGCGCACGTCCAGTGCGACGGGCTGATGATGGACCCCTACTCGCGCTCGGACACCTGGCCCGACATCCAGATCCAGAACCCCCACGTCACCGTGGCGCACGAGGCCGTGGTCGGCAAGATCTCCGACGAGCAGCTCTTCTACCTGCAGTCGCGCGGCCTGTCCGAGGAGGAGGCGGCGGCGATGATCGTGAACGGCTTCATCGAGCCGGTCACGAAGGAGCTCCCGATGGAGTATGCGGTTGAGCTGAACCGCCTCATTCAGCTCGAAATGATCGGCAGCATCGGCTAGCTC
>DATFQM010000072.1:0-3078 GCA_035264265.1 Thermoleophilaceae bacterium | reverse complement strand
CGAGCGCTCCTCTCGATTCGGTTGGTTGCGGTGACCCTGAGCCTGAGCGAGCGCGCCGACGCCCCGGCAGCTGCCGGGGCGTCCCACTTCAAGGCGTCTCTATTCGACCTGCGGGTGTCGCAGGAACTTGGGGTTAGTCCGTGCTAGGGCGTCACGGGTCTGCCGGCTCCGTCGGACCGCGCTGGCAGACTCGCCGGGGTGCTGCTCGAGCTGCGAATCGAGAACCTGCTCCTGATCGAGCGGGCGGAGCTCCGCCCGGGGCCCGGCCTCAACACGATCACCGGCGAGACCGGGGCGGGCAAGACCGTGCTCGCCCACGCGCTCGACCTCCTGCTGGGCGGCAAGCCCAGGCCCGGGATCGTGCGTCCGGGGGCCCGGGAGGCGTATGTCGAAGGAGTATTCGAGCCGCCGCCCGGGCTCATCGACGATCTGGAGCTGGCCGACCTGCGCGAGCGGATTTTGGAGCCCTCGGAGGAGCTCGTGCTCGCCCGGCGAGTCGGCGCGGAGGGACGGACGCGGGCCTTCGTCCAAGGTCGCAGCGCATCGGCCGCCGACCTGCGCGAACTCGGCGGCCGGCTCGTCGCTTTCTTCGGCCAGCACGAGCACAGACGGCTCGCCGTGGGATCCGCGCAGCTGGAGCTCCTGGACCGCTTCTGCGGCAGGGACCACCTCGCGGCGCGTGCGGAGCTCGCAAGGGTGTACGCGCGCGCGCGCGAGCTCCGGCGCGAGCTGCAGGCGCTCCGGGAGCGGGCCGGAACGCGGGACCGCGACCTCGACCTGTTGAGCTTCGAGATCGCGGAGATCGAGGCCTTGGCGCCAAGCGAGGCCGAGGAGCGCGACCTGCTCGCGGAGCGCGACCGCATGCGGAGGATCGACGCCCTGCGGGCGGCGGCTTCCGCCGGGAGCGAGGCAATCGCGCCCGTGGACGGGCAGGCGGCCGGGGTGGCTGCACTCCTCGCCGAGGGCGAGCGTCTCGCCCGGGCAGCGGCGGGCGTAGACCCCGAGCTCGACGCGCTGGGCGAGCGACTCAGCGGCCTTCGCATCGAGGCGGAGGACCTGGCCGGCGAGCTCCGCCGCTACGGCGAATCGCTCGAGGGCGAACCTGGCCGCCTCCGCGAGGTCGAGGAGCGGCTCGAGCTTTACGACCGGCTGGAGCGAAAGCACGGCGGCAGCGTGGCAGCGGTCCTCGCCCATGCGGAGCGCTGCAGGGTGGAGCGAGAGCGCCTCACCGGTGCCGAGCTGGCCACTGAGCGGGTGGAGGCGGCGCTCTCGGAGGTGGCGACGGAGCAGGCCGGCCTGGCCGCCCGGCTTTCCGCGGCGCGTGCGGAGGCGGCGCCGCGGCTGGCCCGGGCGGTGGCGGGCGAGCTGTCGGCGCTGGCGATGGATGGGGCGTCGTTCTCAGTCGAGCTGGAGCCTCGCGACGCGATCGGCCCGACCGGGACCGAGCGGGTCGAGCTCATGCTGGCACCCAACCGGGGGGTCCCGGCCGCGCCCCTGCGGGACATCGCCTCGGGCGGGGAGCTCTCGCGGGTGATGCTCGCGTTGCTCACCGTCGCCGGAGCAGGAGGCGCCTCCACGCTCGCCTTCGACGAGGTCGACGCCGGGGTGAGCGGCCAGACCGCGAGGGCGGTGGGCGAGCGCCTGCGAAGGCTCGGCGAGGAGAGGCAGCTCTTGTGCATCACCCATCTGCCGCAGATCGCGGCACTCGCCAGCAGTCATTTCCGGATCGAGAAGTCCGCTCACGACGAGCTGGCGCTCGCCACCGTGGAGGCGCTGGCGGGCGATGGAGTGGTCGAGGAGCTGTGCCGGATGCTCGGAGCCGAGGCCTCCGACGAGTCCGCCCGCCGCCACGCGGAAGGGCTCCTCGCCGCCTGAGCTTCCGCCGTGCTCCTTGGTACGCTCGGAGCCCGAGCAGCCGATGCCACAAACTCGCCCTCAGACACGCTTCATCTTCGTCACAGGGGGCGTCGTCTCGGCCCTCGGCAAGGGCATCGCCTCCGCCTCGATAGGTCACCTGCTGCGGGCGCGAGGGCTATCGGTCGCGCTCCAGAAGTTCGATCCCTACATCAACGTCGACCCGGGCACCATGAGCCCGTTCCAGCACGGCGAGGTGTTCGTCACGGAGGACGGTGCCGAGACCGACCTCGACCTCGGTCACTACGAGCGCTTCACCGACGTCAACACCACCCGAGCGTCGAACGCCACGGCAGGCGCGATCTACGACGCGGTGATCAATCGTGAGCGCCGCGGCGACTTCCTGGGCGGCACGGTGCAGGTGATCCCACACATCACCGACGAGATCAAGCAGCGAATCCGCCTCGTGGCCGAGGCCCAGGACGTGGACGTCGTCATCACGGAGATCGGCGGAACCGTGGGCGACATCGAGTCGCTGCCGTTCCTGGAGGCGCTGCGCCAGTTCCAGGTCGACGAGGGCCGTGACCGCTGCATGTTCGTGCACCTCACCCTGGTGCCCTTCCTGGGGCACGCGGGCGAGCTCAAGACCAAGCCCACCCAGCACTCGGTCCAGGAGCTGCGCCGCATCGGCATTCAACCCGACATGGTCGTGTGCCGCTCCGAGGAGGCGGTAGGCCGCGACATTCGCGAGAAGATTGCCCTCTTCGCCAACCTGCCGGTCGACTCGGTCGTCTCGGCTCGGGACGTCGACTCGATCTACAAGGTGCCGCTGTTCTTCCACGAGGAAGCCGTCGACCGAGGGATCCTCGACCACTTCGGGATCAAGGCCGGTCCACCGGAGCTGGTGGACTGGCGCGGGCTCGTGGAGCGGCACGACGAGGCCAAGGCGCCGGTGCGGATCGGGCTCGTCGGCAAGTACACGAAGCTCGCCGACGCCTACCTGTCGGTGCTCGAGGCGCTCAACCACTCCGGCATGCACCACGGCGGCAAGGTGGACGTCCGTTGGGTGGACTCGGAGCGGCTGACGGCGGAGGAGGCGGAGCGGGAGCTCGAGGCCTGCGACGGCATCCTCATCCCCGGCGGGTTCGGAGTACGGGGGATCGAGGGCAAGATCCGGGCGGCCGGCCATGCCCGCGAGCACCAGGTTCCCTTTCTCGGCATCTG
>DATFQM010000071.1:0-20183 GCA_035264265.1 Thermoleophilaceae bacterium | reverse complement strand
CGCTCGACGCTCACCGGCCCTCGAACTCGGGCTTGCGCTTCTCGAGGAAGGCCCGCATCCCCTCGACCCGGTCCTCGCTGGCCATCGCCTCCTCGAAGAGCTGGCGCTCCCGGCGCAGCCCCTCGGCGATGTCGCTCTCCTCGGCGGCGAGGACCGCCTGTTTGGCGAGGCGGGAGGCGAGCGGGGCAGCGGCGGCGATCTGTCGCCCCAGCTCGAGCGCCGCCTCCAGCCACTTGCCCTCGGGCGCGGTCTGGTTGACGAGCCCCCAGGCGAGGGCGGTCCGCGCGTCGAACCGGCGCCCGGTGAGGACGTACTCCATCGCCCGCTGCTTGCCGATCGCCCGGGCGAGGCGCTGAGTGCCGCCGCCCCCGGGGATGATCCCGAGGGTGATCTCCGGCTGGCCGAACCAGGCCCCCTCGGCGGCGACGATCATGTCGCAGGCGAGCGCCAGCTCGCAGCCGCCGCCGAGCGCGTAGCCGGAGACCGCCGCGACTAGTGGTTTGCGGAGCGCCGCTACCCGCGGCCAGAAGCGTGCCGTGGGGGAGTCGAGCACCTCCCGAAAGCTGCGCCGGGCCATCGACTTGATGTCGGCGCCGGCCGCGAAGTACTCGTCGCTGCCCGCCACCACCATGCAGCCGAGGTGCGGATCGTCGTCCCAGCGCTCGAGCTGTGCCGCGAGCTCCTCCATGAGCTCGCGTGAAAGCGCGTTACGGGCATCAGGTCGGTCGAGGCGCGCCACGCCCACGCGATCGCGAACCTCCGCGATGACGCTCGTCATGGGGTCATCGCGTTCACGCCCGTCACGGCGCGGCCGATGATCAGCTTCTGGATCTGGGTGGTCCCCTCGTAGAGGGTGGTCACGCGCGCATCGCGCAGATACCGCTCGACGGGGTAGTCGTCGACGTAACCCGAGCCGCCGTGCACCTGGATGGCCGTGTTCGCGCAGCGCACGGCCGCCTCGGTCGCGTAGAGCTTGGCGATGGAGGTCTCGGTCGTGTTCGGCTGTCCCGTGTCCTTCAGCCAGCCGGCCCGCCACACGAGCGCCCGTGACGCATCGGTCTCCACCACCATGTCGGCGATCATCTCCTGCACGAGCTGGAAGGACGCGATCGGCCTGCCGAACTGCTGCCGCTCCTTGGCGTACGAGACCGAGGCGTCCACGCAGCCCTGGCAGATTCCGACGCAGCCGGCCGCCACGCTGAAGCGGCCGGAATCGAGCGCGGTCATGGCGATCTTGAAACCGTCCCCAACCTCCCCGAGCATGGCCTCGTCCGCGACCTCCACGCCGTCGAGCGAGAGCTCGGCCGTGTCGGAGGCTCGCAGGCCCAGCTTGCCGTGGATCTCCTGCGAGGAGAAGCCCTCGGCATCCGTCGGAACGAGGAAGCAGGCGATGCCTCGGTGGCCCTGCTCGGGATCGGTCTGGGCGAAGACGAGCGCGAGCCTCGCGTAGTTGCCGAGCGAGATCCACTGCTTCTGGCCGGATATCCGCCAGCCGCCCTCGACCTTGGTGGCCCTGGTCGCCAGGTTCGCCGCGTCCGAGCCGGTGTTGGGCTCGGTGAGGGCGAAGCACCCCAGCTCTCCCGAGCACAGCGGGGGCAGCCACTCGCGCTTCTGCTCCTCACTTCCGAAACGCTCGATCGACGAGCCCACGAGCGAAGTCACGACCGAGACGACGGTGCGGGCCGAGGAGTCGCCCCGGCCGACCTCCTCGACGATCAAGCCGTAGGTGCGGTAGTCGATCCCGCGCCCGCCGTACTCCTCGGAGACGATCGCGCCCAGGAACCCCATCTCGGCGAGCTTCCCGACCAGCTCGGTGTCGAACCGCTCCCCGCGATCGTTGTCCCGCGCGCGCGGCGCTATCTCGCGGTCGGCGAACTCGCGCGCGGTTTCGCGGACGAGCCGCTGCTCGTCCGTGAGCTCGAAGTCGATCACGGGTTCGGGATTCTGCATGATGGACGCCGACGTGGCGGAGAAGGAGGCCTGGAAGCTCCAGGAAGGGGATGAGATCGCCCCCGGCCGCTCGGTGCTCAAGCTGCTGGGCGGCGGACACGTCTACGAGGCGTACCTCGTGTGGGACGAGAAGCTCTTCGCGGTCATGGTCGCCAAGCTCCTCCGGCCGGATCGAGTCGAGGACGAGCGCGCGCTCCGAGAGCTGCGGCAGGAGGCGGCGGCCCTCGACGAGCTGTCACATCCCGTGCTGCTGCGGGGATTCGGTGCGGTGCTCGACGGCTCCCATCCGCACGTGCTCGTGGAGCACCTGGAGGGTCCGACGCTGCGCCGCCTGATCCGCCGGAGCGGCCCACTCCCCGCCCAGCAGCTGCTGCCACTCGGCCTCCACCTCGCCTCCGCCCTGCACTACATGGCCAGCGAGCAGAGGGTGCACCTGGACGTGAAGCCCGAGAACGTGGTCATGGGCATCCCGCCGCGGCTGATCGACTTCTCGCTCGTCCGGAGCTTCGAGCGGGCGCGACGGATCTCGGGCTGGATCGGCACACGGGCGTACATGCCGCCGGAGCAGTGCGCGCCCGGCGAGGCGGGGCAAATCGGCCCGTGGTCGGACGTGTGGGGACTAGGGGCGACGCTGTACAACGCGATCGCGGCGAAGCCGCCCTTTTCCCGCGGCTCTTCCGATCCCGATGCTCCCAGGGAGCAACACTTCCCACAGCTTGTGGACGAGGTGCGGCCGTGGCCGGTGCGGGTGTCGCAGGGGCTCTCGGCGGCTGTCCTCGCCTGCCTAAGGAAAGACCCGGCGGAGCGTCCGACTGCGGCGGAGCTCGCCCTCTCGCTCCAGCCCCAGGTCGCCGCGCTGCCGCGCAAGCTGCTGCTCGGCAGGCGCGGGCCGATAGCTCCGTGACCTTTCTCTGGCCGTCGTGTTTCACGTTTGAACGGAGTACGCGCAAGAGGAGGCATCCAATGCGACACAAGCTCGGCCACCCGGCCGCCGCATACTTGCGGCTGGCGGAGGGTCCCGACGATCTGATCGACGAGCGCCGGAGGACCTGGCATCGGGCATTCGCGCTCGTGGCGATCCTCCTCTATCTCGTGATCGGGTTCCTCCTATCCACCGGCGTGTTCGGTCCGGAGCTCTCGCCGTTGAAGCAGGACTCGGCGTTCGCATCCAGCGGACCGGGCCGGGACGGCGACGATCATTCGGATCCGGGCGGTGGCGGCGACGATGACGACGACGACGACACCGCCACGAACACCACCGCGGGCACCGCTGGGACCAGCGGAACAGCCACCGGCAGCGCGAGCGCGAATACCGGCACCGGCGCCCGTGGAACGAAGAACGACACAGGCACCGGCCGGGAGACTCAGGGCACTACCGATGCGCCCGGCAAGGAGACCGGCAAGTCCACGAAGGGCGAGACGGATCCCGGCGACGACACCGGGAAGACCGAGCGCACTCAGGGCTCCGGCCAGGAGACCAAGGGCAAGACCGACGGCCCGGGTGACACGGGCACTGGCAAGTCCACCCTGGGCGAGACGGATCCGGGCGACCACACCGGCAAGACCGAGCGCCGCTAAGACCGAGCGCGGCTAAGCGGCTCGAGACCGAGCAGGGGCCGCGCCTCACGAGGCGCGGCCCCTTGCGTCTCCGACCCGCGGCCTGGCGGCCGTGGGACTACACTCGGACGATGGACGAGTTCGGGGTCATCGTCTTCGGCGCCCTGATAGCCCTATTCATCGTCTTTTACGCGCTGGGGAAGTACTACCCGGGGTCGGGAGCAGAGCAGGTGCACTGGCGCCCCGCCCGCTCGCCGGAGCTCGAGGCCCAGCTCGAGGTCGAGGACGTCGATCAGATGCTCGAGGCCCAGAACCAACGCCGTCGCAGGAGCGGCCGCCCGGTGCTCACCGAGGAACAGGTCGTCGCTCAGGTGAAGGAAGACGAACGCTGGAAGCGGGAACTGCTCGAGCGCTGCCAGCGCAAGAGCGAGGGCACGTAGAGGCCTGAAGCTCGGCGGTCCCGTGGAGTGAGCATCTCGCGGGATCGGCCGAATAGTCGAGATCCCCGCCGGCCGACGTGGCGCGGGTTCTGATCGTCGGTTGCGGCTGTCGGGGCCGCGAGCTGGCCGCGACGCTGGTGGCCGAGGGCCACGCCGTCCGCGGGACGACCCGCCGGCGCGAGGGCCTCGAGGCGATCGAGGCGAGCGGCGCCCAGGCGGCCCTCGCCAATCCCGACCGCCTCTCCACGGTCCTGCCGCGGTTGGAAGGTGTCAGCGTTGTCTGCTGGCTGATGGGTACGGCGGTCGGCGAGCCGGAGTTGATCGCCGGGATCCACGGGCCGCGCCTCGAGACGCTGCTCGAGAGGCTCGTGGACACGCCGGTGCGCGGCCTGCTCTACGAGGCGGCGGGGAGCGTGCAAGCCGACTCCCTGAAACACGGTGCCGCGCTGGTGCGCGAGGCGGGGCGAAGGTGGCAGATCCCCACCGAGATCCTCACTGTGGACCCCGCGGACCACGAGGCCTGGCTTGCGGCCATGACGCTGGCAGTGCTCCGCCTGCTTACCCCCTAGGAGCACCTGGGCTCTGTCGGGGGCCTATACGCCCTTCAAAAGAGACCACGTCAGTCCGGAGCGCTAGGTGAGCGAGGCGCCGAGCGCGCCGGCGATCACGACCGCCGCGGCGGTTACCGCCAGCATCACCGCCAACACGAGGAGCGCCTTCCACGCGATGGCGCTCGCCGGCCTGGGACGGGCGAGCGGGGTAGGAGGGCGAACCGCCGTCCTCTCGCGCCGCGACGCGACAGGCTCGGCCGGCACCAGCTCCCCTTCAGGCCGCGGCTCGGCCGGCACCACCGGCCGCGACCGCGGCACCCGCGCCGGGGCCGGACGGATCGGCTCCCCGAACGGCAACGCCGCCGGAGTGCGCGCGGCCGAGCGCTCCACGACGCTCAGCGGCGGCGCGGCCGCCGGCCCCGATGGTGGCCCGGCCGTCGGGGCCGGCGCCGGCGAGGGCGCAGGCATCAGGTCGGCGACCATCGCGTTCGTGGCCTGCACCAGCCGCCGCTCGTGCTCCACGCAGCGCGAGCAGTTGCGCAGATGAACCTGCAGGCGGGCCGGACCGGGCGGCTCCAACGCGTCATCCAGGCGATCGGACACAAGTCGCTCGGCACGTTCACACCAGCCGCTGCCCGCGAGAGGCACCATCGAGCGGCGGAGCGCCTTGCGGGCCCGGGCAAGGGTCTCTCCCAGCGCCTCCTCGCCCAGTCCGGTCGCCTCCGCAGCCTCCTCGCGTGAGCTGCCGGCGAGCGCGACGAGGCCCAGGGCGGTTGCCGCCGCGGCGTCGAGGCCGGGAAGCGACGCGGCCACGTGACGGGCCGCGTCTTCGGGGTCGACCGGACCCGGCGGCCGCGCGGGAACGGGTCGCAGCGGCGCATGCTCCATCGCCTCGCAGACTAGCGGCGGGATAGGCTTGTTTTTCGCCGAGCTGGCCGGACGCTAAAGTCTGAATCCCGACGGGCTTTTATGGAAAAGGAGGGCTAATGGAGGACTACGCGAAGGACGTGTTGGTCGACACCCAGTGGGTCGAAGACCATCTGGGCGACGAGTCGGTGCGCATCGTCGAGGTGGACGAGAACCCTGCGCTCTACGCGGAGGCGCACATCCCCGGGGCCATAGGCTTCGACTGGAAGAAGGACCTCCAGGACCAGGTGAAGCGCGACTTCCTCGCCCCCGAGGAGTTCGGCGAGCTGATGGGAAGCCGCGGCATCGGAGGGCAGCACCAGGTCGTGCTCTACGGGGATCGAAACAACTGGTTCGCGGCCTACACCTACTGGTACTTCAAGTACTACGGCCACGACAACGTGCGGCTGATGAACGGCCCGCGCGAGAAGTGGGTGTCGGAGGGCCGGCCGACCAGCACCGCCGTTCCGGAGCACGAGCCGCAGAGCTTCACGGCCCAGGAGGGCGATCCCGCCATTCGCGCCAAGCGCGACGAGGTGCTGGCGGCGCTCGACTCCTCCACCACGCTTGTCGACGTCCGCTCGCCCCAGGAGTACTCCGGCGAGCTGATCGCGATGGCTGGCTACGAGCAGGAGGGCGCGCAGCGGTCCGGCCATATCCCCGGAGCCGCCTCGGTGCCGTGGGCCCAGGCCGTGCAGGAGGACGGGACCTTCAAGCCCGCGGACGAGCTGCGCGAGCTCTACACGGGCAAGCAGGTGCTCGACGGCGACTCGATCATCGCCTACTGCCGTATCGGAGAGCGCTCGGCGCATACCTGGTTCGTGCTCCACGAGCTGCTCGGCCACGACGACGTGAAGAACTACGACGGCTCGTGGACGGAGTGGGGAAACCTCGTGGACGTGCCGATTGAGAAGGACGTCTAGGGTTGGCAGCTGGCGGCTGGCGGCTGGCGGCTGGCAGCTGGCAGAGCTGTCGCTAGAGCAGGGGCTCCAGGCGCTCCAGCAGCGACTCGACTATTCGGGCCGTCGCGCCCCAGACGTAGTGGCCGTCGACGGTGTAGGTGGGAGTCTTGATCGGCAGGCCCTTCCTCAGCAGGCGCCTCGATCGGAAGCCCCGTGCGAGCGCGGGTAGCGCGAGCTCGAGCACTTCGGCGACCTCGGCCTCCTGGGGAGCCCAGGTGTGCCCGGGCTCGATCAGGCCCACGAACGGGTGAACCTTGTAGCCGGTGACGAACGTGCCGGTGGGCGGCAGGGCCCCCACGAGCTCGACATCCGCGCGCGCGAGGCCGATCTCCTCCTCCGCCTCACGCAGCGCTGTCTCGCGCAGGTCCTCGCCGGGATGGTCCTGGCGACCGCCCGGGAAGGAGATCTCCCCGGCGTGCTTCTTCAGGTCCGCGCGCCGCTCGGTGAAGACGGCAACGAGCTCACCCCCCACCACGTAGAGCGGGATGAGCACGGCGGCCTCGGTGGACCCCGGCGCGTCGAGGCGCGCGGCCTCCTCGGGCGTCAGGAGCAGACTCGTTAGCTGATCGGGCGTAGCCGCCACGGATACCGCTGAAGTATGGGCAAGAAGACGTTGTTGATGATCGACTCCCAGAACGATTTCGTCCCAGGCGAGAGGCTGCCGGTGGCCCATGGGGGCAAGATCGCGCCGCGCGTCAACGAGCTCGTGGACCCCTAGATCAGAATCGCAGGCGGCGAGGTTAAGTCGCCCCCTTGGGCTCGCGCTTGAACGTCGCGACCTGCGAGCGCATGCTGGCGAGCATGCGGCCTTCTTCCGAGCGATCCCAGAGGGCTCGGAGGGCGGGCGCGCCGTCCAGCTGGACGGAGTCATCGCCACGGTCTCGCCCGCCGTGCCCGAGCGCTCGCTCCCAAACTCCGTCGCGAGCCTGCCCTCGCGGATGTCGGCCGCGTGAACGACCTGGCCTACGGAACCACCGACGCCTCGCCTCTGCCCGGCCGGTCCGGTCGCTCAGACGAGCTCCACGCGCTCGTCGAACATGACCTCGCCCTCCAACGTCCGGTGGACCGGGCACTTGGCCCCGATCTGCATCAGCCGCTCGCGCTGCTCCTCCGGAAGCTCCTTGGGCAGCCGCACGCTCATCGCGAACTTGGTCGGGGAGCCGCGCTGCGCGGGCTCGTAGTCCACGTCGACGGTGACCTCGCCGATGTTCCAGCCCTTCCGGTTGGCGTACATCTCGATCGTGATGGCCGTGCAGGAGGCGAGGCTCGCGGCCAGCAGCTCCTGTGGGCTGGGGCCCGCGTCGTTTCCTCCCCGGTCCTCCCGCTCGTCGGCCGTGAGCGAGTGCTCGCGCACCTCCACGTCGTTGGCGAGGCGGCCGTTCTGCCGGCGGGCTGTGGCTCTCATGCTCTCCCTTCGAACAGCTCGGGCTCGGGCTCGTCAGCGAAGCGCGCCATCGCGAAGAGCGCGTCCGAGGCCCGGTTGAGGTAACGGAGGACGGTGTCCTCGGCGAGGTCGCCGTCCGCTTTCAGCGCGGACACCCGGCGCTCGGCCCGGCGGATGGCGGCGCGGGCGACGTCGAGCCGGGCGGACAGCTCGGTGCCCCCGGGGATGACGAACTTCGGCGGCAGGTCGACCCGCTCCATGTAGCGGTCGATGTCGGACTCGAGCCGCTCGATCATGTCCGACGTGATCCTCGAGACTCCCGCCTCGAGCCGGCTCGCCGCCTCCGGCGCCGTGGCGAGCTCGGCGCCCGCCACGAACAGCTCCCGCTGGATCCGCAGCACGTCTGCGTACAGCTCCGAGCCCTCCTCGCACGCGGCCCGGCACAACCCCAGCGCCGAGGCAGCCTCATCGACAGACCCGTACGCCTCGGGCCTGCGAGCGAACTTGTGCACGCGTCCGCCGTACCAGAGCCCGGTGGTCCCGTCGTCGCCCTTGCGCGTGTAGATCTTCATTCGAGGAGGTTGAAGACGAGGCCGGTAGGGACCTTCGGGAAGAAATAGGTGGATTTCGGGGGCATGGATTCTCCCGCTTCCGCCACCGCCTGGACCTGCTCGACCGGGGTTGGGCGGAGGAAGAAACCGGCGTCGGCCTGCCCGCTCTCCACGGCGGCGCGCGCCTCGCTCACATCCTCCGAGTAGTCGAGCCCGCGCAGGTGGAGGATGTCGTCCTCGGACATGCCAAGCGCACCCCGCAGCACGAGCGTCTCCAGCACGGCCGTGTCCAGCCGCCGGTAGGGCTCCGGCCGGCCCTCCAGCGCCGCGTCAGCGATCGAGGGGTCCTTGAGGGTCACCCGGTAGGGCGTGCGGTGGAAGCTGTCCATGTAGCCGAACGCGATCCCGCGACCATCTGGCTGCAGCTCCTCGGGAGCCACTTGCTCCACCTCGAAGTCCCGCGTCAGGGTCTCCCGTATGGCCTGCTGCTTGTCTGGGCTGTCCTTGAGCCCGGTCAGCAGGCGGTGGGTCGGAAAGACGGTCAGTCCCCGGTCCGCGAGCGAGCAGAGGAACATGAGCACGTAGCGGTGCTCCCCCTCGCCGCCCACCTCGTCGGCGTAGATGCGGGCGGTCTCGTAGCGATGGTGGCCGTCCGCGATCAGGAGCTCCGCGCCGGCGAGCGCCCGCTGGAGTGAGGCGATCGCATCCGGGTCGCCCAGCCGCCAGAGTGTGTTCCGGGTGCCGTCCTGATCGCGGGCGGATGCGAACGGCTCCCCCGAAGCGCCCTGCTCGAGTGCCTCCCCGGCCGCCCCGTCCGGGTCCGGAAAGAGGCTGAAGATGGGAGAGAGGTTGGCCCGGGTGGCCCGGGTCAGGCGCAGGCGGTCCTCCTTTGGCCCGGCGTGGGTGCGCTCGTGCGGACGAATCCTCCCGGGTCCGTAGTCCTCTATTCGCACGCGAGCGAGGAAACCCTGGCGTCGGCGGTTCGAGCCGCCCGGCGCCGTGTACTCCTGGCGCAGCACCCACAGGGCGGGCTCGCGCTCCTGCACGAGCACACCCTCCCGGCGCCAGGCCTGAAAGATCTCGGCGGCGTGCAGATAGGGGTCGCCGCCCGCGGGAGCTCGCGGCAGGTCGATCTCGACGGCGTTGAATGGGCTGCGGGAGGCGAGCGCCGCTCGTAGCTGCTCGTCGATCACGTCGTACGGCGGCGCGATCGCCGCCTCGAGCGAGCCGACGGCGCCGAGGTCGTAGCGGAGCGTGCGCAGCGGTTGGACGTCTGACATGGACGGCCGCACCCTACCCGGCGGTTGCCGCGGGCAGGAGTTCTGCCTCCAGTGCAGCCGCCGCGGTATCGTCGCCGAGGCCGGCGAGCACGTCTTTCAGCAAGGCCCCGGCCTCCGCGGCATGCCCCTCGCCCCCCGGAAGCCGCGCGAGCTCGAGGCGCACCTCCCAGGCCACCGCGGAGTGTCCGGCCCGCTGGGCGGCCTCGAGAGCGGCGTCCGAGAAGGCGGCCCGCCGCGTCCGGATCCCGCTCGCAGCGGGCGGCCACGGACCCGGCCGCGGCGAGCGGCTCTTGCCAGCCGGCGCGTTCCGCGGCCTCGAGGAGTGGACGGGCGATTGCCGCCGCGGCGCTCCGGTCGCCGGCCTCCAGCCGCACCCGCGCCACGGCCAGCTGGGCGTGCGAGCCGAACAGCCACGCCCCACCCGGCGGGACCGTGATGCCCTGGATCATGCCGGTTGCCTGGTCCGCAAGGGTGAGCGCGCGCTCGTGCTCCCCGAGGAGCCACGCCGCCCAGGCCAGATGAGCCGTGCAGCGGAGAACCTCTCCGGTGGCCTCCTCGGCGTGCGCGGCGGCGGCCCCTGCCTCGAGCACGGAGACGGCCTCGGACGCGCTCCGCAGCTCCAGCAGGATCCAACCCAGCGTCGCGGCGGTCCAGCCCTCCCATTCGCCGCGGCCCAGCTCGGCGGCGAGCGCGTGGGCACGGCGGCCCAGCTCGAGGGCGCGACTGTAGTCGCCCCAAGCGCGGTGGATCCAGCAGTGCGTATCGAGGAACAGCGGCTCGTCGCTGCGATCGCCGAGCTTGCGGTTGAGCGTGAGCGCCTCATCAGCCCTTGCGAGCGCCTCACCGAGGTTCCCCCTCGCCA
This sequence comes from Thermoleophilaceae bacterium, assembly GCA_035264265.1. Taxonomy (GTDB): domain Bacteria; phylum Actinomycetota; class Thermoleophilia; order Solirubrobacterales; family Thermoleophilaceae; genus DASXBA01. Next base: position 9,740 of record DATFQM010000071.1, on the reverse strand, counting down.
GCGGCGCCTGGGCCGATTCGAGCAGGGCCCAGGAGAGGAAGAACGCGTCGCCACGGCGGCGATGGATCTCCACGAGTTCCTCGCAATGACGCTCCAGCTCCGAAAGCTCGCCGAGCTCGAGCTCGGCGAGCTTGAGGCCGTCGAGCGCCAGGCCCGTAACCTCCTCGTCGTTCTGCCGGCGCGCGATTTCCAGGGCCTCGCGGCCCTGGACGAGCGCCCTGTCGAGGCGCAGGCGGTTGGCGTCAAGGATCGTGAGCCGCGAGAGCGAGTTCACCTGGGCGCGCTCGTCGCCGATTTCTCGCGCGATCGCGACGGCCCGTTCTCCCAGCGCGACTGCGTTTCCGTATCCGCCGTGGCGCAGCAAGCTGAGATAGGTCAGCGCCTCGATCTCGTCATTAGCGGTCGCCCGTCAGCCGGGCGTCCTCGAGCAGCCGCTCGATATCGCGCTCGCCGCCCTCCTGGTCGCCGCTGAAGAAGCGCACCCGGCCGCGCTCGAAGCGGACCCGGCGCACCCGCCCGTCCTCGATACCGACCTCGGCCGCTGCGTCGACAGCCGCGTTGTACTGCTCGAGCGCCTCGCTCGGCGCGACTATCCGCCAAGCCGCAGCGCCCGCGCGCGCGTGATAATCGAAGGCGCGCTCCAACTCTCCGGCGCAGCGCCAATGGTGGGCGAGAATGCCGAGGCGCTCCTCCAGCCGTTCCGCGAACGCTTGCTCGATGGCCTCCGCCGCTCGCCGGTGGAGCTCGCGGCGGCGGCGCCGGAGCATGCTTCCGTAGGTCGTCTCCTGAATGAGGTGATGGCGGAAGCGGTACTCCTCCTCGGGCCAGCGCCGACCCTCGCGCACCAGGTCGGCGCGGCGCAGCTCGCGGAGGCCCTGGTCCAGGTCCTTCCCCGGGTCGGCGACCGCGGAGACAAGCGGTCGCGTGAAGCGCCGCCCAAAGACCGACGCGGCGCAGAGGATCTCTCTGGCCTCCGGCGAGAGGACGTCCACCCGGGCCAGCACCAGCTTCTCCACGCTCTCGGGAACCTGCACCTCCACGTGGCGCTGGAACTCCCAGCCGCCGTCCTTGCGGACGAGCGCGCCGGCGTCGACGAGCGACCGGACCAGCTCCTCCAGGTAGAGCGGATTCCCCTCCGCCCGCTCCAGGACGATCTGCTCCAGATCCTCCGGAAGACCCGCGCCCCCGACGAGCTCCGTAAGCAGCTCGCGGCCGACTTCGCCTGCGAGCGCGGTGAGCTCGACGACCTGGGAGCGGTGGGCGTGCTCGCGGATGGCCGCCTCGCGTAGCTGCCAGGATGGATGCCCCGGCTCCGGGCGGCCGGCCAGCACGAGCAGCACCGGCGACTGGTCCGTGATGTCGAGGAGGTGCGCGAGCAGCGCGACGGACGCCGCGTCGGCCCAGTGGACGTCGTCCACGACGAGCAACAGCGGACCGTCGGCGGACAGCCGCTCCACCAGCTCGCGGAAGGCACCGAAGACGCGCAGCTGCAGGTCCTCGGGTCGCAGGCCCGCTGTTAGACCGTGGTCCTCCGCGGCCGGCGCCAGACCCAGCACCGATCCCAGGAAGGGCCGGAGCAGCGGGGCGCGGTCGCCGAACAGCTGGAGCAGCCGCTCCCGGAGCAGCGCCGCAAGCTCTTCCTCCGGGTGCTCCAGCGTCACGCCAAGCCACTCGCGCAGCAGCACCCGGAAGGGCAGGTACGGAAGCCGCTCGCCGTAAGGACACGCATCGCCCCTCGAGCCAGCGGGCACGACTTCCTCCGGGGCTCGAGCGTTCGAGCTGCCGCCGAAGCTCCGCCAAGAGGCGGGTCTTTCCCAGCCCCGCCTCGCCGCTCACAAGCAGGACCCCGCCCGTACCCGAGATCAGCTCATCGAGCGTCCGTCGCACCGTTTCCAGCTCGCGCTCTCGACCCACGAGGCGCGTCCCGCCCGGCTCCGCACTCCGGCCGCCGACAGCGCGCGGCGCCCGCGCCCTGTGCGCCATGACGGCCTCGGTCTTCCCCTTGAGGCTCAGCTCCACCGGGTCGCTCCACTCGAACGCATGCTCCACGAGGTCAAACGTGTGCGGCCCGACCAGCATTGAGCCGGGCCCCGCAGCGGCCTCGAGGCGCGCCGCCGTATTGATGGCATCTCCCGTCGCGCCGAACTGGATCGGGCGGGCACCGCCCACGGGGGCCAAGACCGCGAGTCCGGTCTCGACGCCGACCCTCACCGCGAAGCCCTCGAGGCCGCGCTCGCCCGCGAGCTCGCGTGAGAAGAGGTCGATTGCCTCCAGCACGCGCAGGCCGGCGAGCACGGCGCGCTCGGCGTCGTCCTCGTGTGCCACTGGAGCGCCGAACAGCACCAGGGCTCCGTCGCCCACCACGCGCTCGACGTGGCCTCCGAGAGCCTCCGCCGCGCGGAGAGCTCGCGCAACTCCCTCGCCGACGATGGCCTGAAGGTCCTCGGGGTCGAGGCGCTCGCCGAGCGCCGTCGAGCCGACCACATCGGCGAAGAGGGCGGTGACGACCTTGCGCGCCTCGCGCTGCGAAGCCTCCGCGGCCACGGCCGAGCCGCAGCCGGAGCAAAAGCGGGCGTCGTCCGGATTCGAGCGTCCGCAGGCGTGACAAACCCGCGAGTCCCCCACGAGCAGAGTGTATGCGGGGTGGAGTACGGTCGCGACGTGCTTGATGCTCTGCGCGAGCACGGCCGTAGGGCGTCTTTCGAGACCGGCGAGCGGCTGCTGCAAGAAGGCGAGCCGGGCGACAGGGTCGCCCTGATCCTCAGCGGGCGGGTAATGGTGAGCCACGCAGGCCGGAGGGTCGGGAGACCGTCCTCGACTTCCGTGGTCCGGGTGAGCTCGTGGGTGAGCTGGCGGCGCTCGATCAGGCGCCGCGTTCCAGCTCGGTCACCGCCATCGAGCCGGTCGACGCTCTGCTGGTGCCGGCCAACGCCTTTCGCGCGTTGCTGAAGCGGCCGGGGCTCGCCGTCCGGGTGCTTGCGATGCTCAGCACTCGCTTCCGCGATGCGGATCGCAAGCGCATCGAGTTCGGCGCCTCGGACTCCGTGGGCCGGACGGCGGCCCGTATCGTGGAGCTCGCCGAGCGCTACGGCGAGCGTGCCGGCGACGGGATCGTCATCGCGTTGCCGATCAGTCAGGAGGAGCTGGCCGGATGGGCGGCGGTCTCCCGTGCGGGGATGGCAAGCGCGCTGCGGACGCTGCGACAGCTCGGCTGGATCGAGACGGAGAGGCGCCGGATCACGGTCTGGGACCTCGACGCTCTGAGGGCCCGGGCTTCAGTCCAGAATTAGGTGGAACGGCGGTCGAGGCCGGTCTAGGGTCGCCGCATGGGTTCGCGCGCAGTGGTCCTCTCGCCTCAACTCGACGACGCGGTGCTCTCTTGCTGGCACGTCCTCGAGGGTGGCGATGCGCTCGTCGTGAACGTCTTCGGCGGCGAGCCCGAACCGGGCGTGATCGGCTGGTGGGATGGCCTCACCTCGGCCACGAGCTCCGCCGACCGCGTGCGAGAGCGTCGTCGCGAGGATGGCGAAGCGCTTGCGCTCGCCGGCGCGGTCGGTCACGCTCGACATGCTGGACCAGCAGTACCGACGCACCGGTCAGCGGCCGGCGCCGGCGGAGGCGCTTGCCGGACACGTGGGCGACGCCGCGGTGGTTTTCGCCCCCGCTGGCTTCTTCATCGGTGTGGACCATCGGCTGGTCCGGACGGCCGCGCTCGAGCTGCGCCCCGACGCCCGCATCTACGCCGACCAGCCGCACGCCGGGATCTGGGGCCTGCCGCCCTGGGTCACGGGCGGCGTGGGGGAGAGCTCGTTGGACGTCGATGCCGCCTGGCGGCGGTCGATGAGAGACGCCGGGGTGGACCTCGCCTCGCGCCGAGCCGAGGTCCACGAACTCGACGACGAGACCTTTGCCCGCAAGCTCGAGGCCGTGCGCTGCTACGGAAGCCAGGTCGAGGCGTTGGAACGGGAGGCCCCGCTCGAGCAGCTCCGCTGGGAGGTCACGTGGACGTTTTGACGACGGCCGCGGCTGTCGGCCGACCCCTCGAACAGACGCGGGCGCGCTACCCCGACCAGGAGGGCTTCGTCGAGCGCGACGGAGTACGGGTCTTCTACGAGGTTTACGGCGAGGGCGAACGCACGGTCTTCCTGCTTCCCACCTGGTCGATCATCCACTCCCGCTTCTGGAAGGCCCAGATCCCCTACCTCGCCCGGCACTTCCGGGTGCTCACCTTCGACGGTCGCGGCAATGGCAAGTCAGATCGACCGGCCGAGCCGGATGCGTACGTCGAGCAGGAGTTCGCCGACGACGCGCTCGCGGTGATGGACGCGACCGGCACCGAGCGGGCGGTGCTCGTCTCGCTGTCCCGGGGCGCGGAGCGGTCCCTGCTGCTCGGGGCAGCCCAGCCCGAGCGGGTTGCCGCCATGGTGTTCATCGCGCCGGCCTTGCCGCTGCCACCGGCCACGCCGCGCGCGGACGCCGCCCGAATGTTCGAGGAACGCCGCGACGACCATGACGGCTGGCAGAAGTGGAACAGCCACTACTGGCTCGAGCACTACGAGGACTTCGTCGAGTTCTTCAAGGCCAAGATCTTCACGGAGCCTCATTCAACGAAGCAGCGCGAGGACGCGGTCGGCTGGGCGTTGGAGACGGACCCGGAAACGCTGGTGGCGACCCAGCTCGCGCCGCGGCTACCGGACGAGGACAGCGTCCGCGAGCTGGTAGATCGCATCAGCTGTCCGACGCTCGTGATCCACGGGCGCGACGACGCGGTCCGCCCCCACGACTCTGGCGCGGCTCTCGCGGAGATGATCGGGTGTGCCCTGGTGAGCCTGGAAGAGTCTGGCCACTGCCCGCCGGCTCGTGATCCCGTGAAGGTGAATCTGCTGCTGCGCGATTTCGTCGACCCGGCGGTGGCATGCCCGCGTGCCTGGACGCGTGGCAAATCACGCCGGAAGCGCGCGCTCTACATCTCCTCGCCGATCGGGCTCGGCCATGCGCGGCGCGACGTGGCGATCGCGAAGGAGCTGCGCGGCCTGGTGCCGGATCTCGAGATCGACTGGCTGGCGCAGAACCCGGTAACCCGGGTGCTCGAGGCCGAGGGCGAGCGTATCCATCCGGCGAGCACCCACCTCGCCAACGAGTCGCACCACATCGAGTCGGAGTCGGCGGAGCACGATCTGCACTGCTTCCAGGCCTGGCGGCGGATGGACGAGATCCTCGTCTCGAACTTCATGGTCTTCCACGACCTCGCGGAGTCAGAGCAGTACGACCTCTGGATTGGCGACGAGGCCTGAGAGCTCGACTATTAGCTGCATGAGAACCCCGAGCTGAAGCGCGCGGCATACGTCTGGCTCACGGACTTCGTGGGCTGGCTGCCGATGGCGGACGGCGGCGCGCATGAGGCCTTCCTGACCGCCGACTACAACGCCGAGATGATCGAGCACATCGCCCGTTTCGGGCGGGTGCGCGACCGCGCTCTGTTCGTGGGCAACCCCGACGACATCGTTCCCGAGAGCTTCGGCCCTGAGCTGCCGGCCATCCGTGAATGGACCGAGGAGCACTTCGACTTCCCCGGCTACGTGACGGGGTTCGAGCCGGTAGCCGACCGCGAGCGGCTGCGCGCGGAGCTCGGTTACGGGCCAGGCGAAAGGGTGTGCATCGTCACTGTTGGCGGCTCGGGTGTAGGCGAGGCTCTGCTGCGCAAGGTGATCGCGGCGTATCCCCACGCGAAGCGGACGGTGCCGGAGCTGCGGATGATCGTGGTGGCGGGACCGCGGATCGGGCCGGGCTCTCTGCCGGAGGCGGATGGGCTCGAGGTCCGAGCCTACGTGCACGACCTCTACAAGCATCTGGCGGCCTGTGACCTGGCCGTTGTCCAGGGAGGCCTGACCACTGCCATGGAGCTGACGGCGAACCGGCGGCCGTTCATCTACTTCCCGCTCAAGCATCACTTCGAGCAGAACTTCCACGTCCACCATCGCCTGGAGCGCTATGGGGCGGGGCGGCGGCTGGATTTCGAGGACTCCTCACCGGAGACGATCTCCGCCGCGATCGCCGAGGAGGTCGGCCGCGAGGTCGACTACCTGCCGGTGGAAAGCGACGGCGCGCGCCGCGCGGCGGAGCGCATAGCGGAGAGCTTGGGATGACTCTGAGCGCGCAGCGGGCGAGCGGGGCGAGACGGGCCCTGTTCGTCCCTCGCCGATCGGCCTCTCTTCAAGCATCCCCATTCCACGCGCCAGATCGAGGAGTTCCTGGCCGACGCGCTGCAGACGGATGCGGAGACCTTGATCGCCGCCACGCTCGGATCCGAGATGCACGAGCGCGACGAGGCGCTCGAGCTCGCAGGCAGGATCGGCTGCCCCGTGCTGGTCACCCAGAACGGCGGCGAGGCGATGTGGCCGAAGCACACGAGCGGGCCGCTCGCCGAGGCCACTGGTGGGCGGCTCGTCGTCTTCGAGGGCCTGGGGCCCGCCGTAGCCGGCCGCTGGCCGGTCGCCATGAACCTGGTGCTGCGCGATTTCTTCGAGTCGGTCAGAAGGCCAGACACGTCAAAGACACGGGAGCTCTGGCGGTCCCGGAAAGGAGAGGCTGAAATGGCAGCCACACAGGAGCCGGCAGCGAAGGCCGCGGGCTATCAGCTGGAAGGCACGCTGCTCGAGGTCTGCTCGTGCAACACGCTCTGTCCTTGCTGGATCGGGGAGGACCCGGACCGGGGGACGTGCGACTCGATCATGGGGTACAACCTCGACAAGGGGACGCTCCGCGGAGTGGACGTGAGCGGGCTCGCGATCGTGAGCGCCGTGAACATCCCGGGGAACATTCTCGCGGGAAACTGGCGGCAGCTGGTCTTCATCGACGACAAGGCAAGCGACGAGCAGGCCGACGCCATGCTCGACGCCTTCGGCGGCAGACTGGGAGGACCGCTGGCGGACCTCGCGCAGCTCGTCGGTGAGGTCGTGGCCGTGGAGCGCGCGCCGATCTCGCACGAGATCGTCGACGGCACCGGGACCCTGACCGTTGGGAGCAAGATCCAGTGCGAGATGCACCCCTACACGGGCCCCGACGGCACCACGACCACGCTCAACAACTCGATCTTCTCGACCGTCCCGGGCTCGCCCGCGTACGTGTCGAAGGCGGACAGCCAGAAGGTCGACGTCCCGGAGTACGGCTACCAGTGGTCGTACGAGAACAAGAACGCGATCCAGTCCGAGTGGAAGTTGGACTTCGCGGGGGAGTGACGGTGGCTACGCGAATCGACGCCGCGCCGGCGCCGGCCGCGACCGATCGGGTCTCGGCCGCGGCGTCGGCGCGGCTCGGCCGCGTTCCGGTCGCGATAGTCGTCGCGATCGTCCTGGCGTGGGCTGTTGCGGTCGCGGCGGAGGTCGGCGGGGTCGCTCACTACGTCCACCACGACACGCTGCTCGAGGGCGGCCCGCCGTTCTGGCTTGCGCTGTTCGCGTTCCTGCTGGCCTGGCAACTGATGATCGCGGCGATGATGCTTCCGTCGAGCCTGCCGCTGGTGCGGCTGTTCGCGTCGGCCTCGGTGGGCCAGCCTCGCCCGGGCGCCGCGATGGCGGGATTCCTGGGCGGCTACGCGCTCGTCTGGTCGGCCTTCGGCGCGCTGGCGCTGGGGTTCGATCTCGGCGTGCACCGCAGCGTCGACTCGATCGGCTGGCTGCACGACAACCAGTGGCTGATCGGCGGCTCGGTGCTCGCCGTGGCCGGCGCCTTCCAGTTCACGAAGCTCAAGGACGCCTGCCTCGAGAAGTGCCGCCACCCGGGGCAGTTCATGATGCGCTATTACGAACGGGGCGCGGTTGGCGGCTTCCGCCTGGGCGCCCGCCACGGCGCATTCTGCGTCGGCTGCTGCTGGGCGCTGATGCTCGTGATGTTCGCGGCCGGGGTGGCGAGCTTGGTCTGGATGACGCTGCTCACCGCCCTGATGGTCCACGAGAAGACCCGCCCAGCTGGCCGGCGCGCGGTGCCGGGGACTGGAGTGACGCTGCTTGCGATGTCTTCGATCGTGCTGCTCTACTCGGCATACGCCGCCGGGGCGATCTGAGCCTCTCCGGGCGGGGGACCGTTCCTTTCGACGCACGATGCGTCGGTACGAACAGAGCGCCATCACGGCAGCCTGCCGGCCTGGGTGGCCAGCGCGCTGGAATCCCGGTCTAGACTCGCCCCTTACGGGGCGTGGCGCAGCCTGGTAGCGCACCTGCTTTGGGAGCAGGGGGTCGCCGGTTCAAATCCGGCCGCCCCGATTGAGGGCCTTTGCCGTTTGGAGTGCGTCCGGACTGTGCCGCGAGCAACCACCGTCGCCGTAACCTCCGGCGCACGTGGCGGGCCCCTGAGCAACCCGAGCCACCGCTGCCGCCCTCAGCCGCACCGGTGCACCGCACGCCCAGACGGCGGCGAGGTACGGACCTCGATCTCATACACGGAAGACCCAATCCGATCGAGTATTCGCCCCTACGGAGTCACTTTGCCGGGCCACCGGCCCGGCTAAGTGGCGCGCTAGCGAGATTCGCTCGAAGCAGGCGACGAGCGGACGCGACAAGATCCGATGTCATGAGTGAGCGACTGCGATCGGTTGTGGAGCAACTGGCCGTTCGGCCCGATGACCGGGTCGCTCGAGATTAGCGGCGGGCACGGCGTTGCGGCGGCGCTCGTCTGCGAGCGCCTCGAGGGAGGCCATCTGACCGCGATCGATCGCTCACCGAAGATGCTCGAAGCCGCGGCGCGGGTTAGGTGGCCTCGCTGGTCCCGCCCGAGAAGAATGCCAGCAGCTGCTCGAGGTAATCCAGAACGGAAACGCCCCCGCAAGTCGGCGTCCCCCCCGGCTCGTGACGAAGTCGGTCCAAGAAGCGGGCAGTTGCACGCCATACGTCACTTCCGCCGCCAAAGTCCGGACCCTTTCGGCGCGGGTCTCCTGGAAGACAGGGCCCGCCCGTGTCCATGGTCAGGATGGTTGGCGGCGGAACGCGTCGGCCAGCCGCGCCCGGAATTGCCACATGCGTCGCACGTTCCGGTAAGTCTGGCCGCGATCGGGCTCTTCGGGCTCGTGGTTCCGGAGCTCCTCGGTCTCCAGGTCGCCGGTCGTGCTCGTCTCGGAGTGCGCCTTCCGCTGCCAACGGGCCTCTGCCGCCCGCAGCCGGCCGACGATCTCCAGATCGGCCGGCGGTCGATCTGGCCGCGAGTCCTCGCTCATGGCGCCAGCTTCTCCGAAGCCTTGCGGGGCCTATTCATCTCGCTGCGTCCATTGCTGACTTGGCCGCCTGCTTGGCAACCCGCTCGAGGCCGCGCTTCCGGCCGATCGGCACGCCCAGCACTCGCGGCCGCTTGCTTGCTCGATAGAGAACACCGCCGAGCAGGCCGGCGGCTCCGCCGGCGGCAATGCGTGCGGCGGCCTTGGCGACCTTCCCATCCCCGGAGCCCTGCGTCGCCCCCGACTTGGCCTTGGACGCGCCCCGCCCGGAGCCCGAGACCAGCCGCTTCGGGTTGACCTTGTCGGTCACGCTTGTGAGCGTGTCACCGAGGCTGTCGCTGAGGTTGCCGATGGTGTCGCCCACGCCGGAGGTGAGCTCGCTGACCGCGCCGCCCGGCTTGGTCGCCTCCGTGCCGATCTCGCCCACCTGCTCCACCGCGGTGCCGGCGGTGTCGAGCACCCCCTGGAGGATCTCGGGGTTGTCGTCGATCGTGGTCAGCGTGCGGTCGAGGATGTTGTAGGTGTTCTGGAGCCT
>DATFQM010000070.1:0-6050 GCA_035264265.1 Thermoleophilaceae bacterium | reverse complement strand
CGAGCTGGCGGAGCAGATCGGCTGAGGGCTCCGCCCGGCCGCCAACCGCCTCGCCAGCGTCAGTGATTGTCCCGGGGCAGGATCGCCTTACGGGACACCGCTCCCGCTCTCCGATCGGATGCGGGCGTCCCGAAACGCTCCGCGCAGGCTGTCGCTCCGGACGAGAAGCAGAAGCGCGGCAGGCACCCCCGCTGGCTACTCCTAACGGTGCAAAGCCGTAGCGACTGCCCCGCCAAGGACATCGGCCGGCGCCGCGCCCAGAAACCCTGGCATTAAGGCCTCTGGTCAAGCCGTGCGACGCCTCCGCCACACCCGCGGGTGGCACCGGCGGAGGCCGTCGGGCTCGGGCTCGGCCGTCGCGGAGGGCGAGCGGAGCCCTGCCCCACATTCCACGCCGGGCCCCGCGCGGCAATTCGCGGGGGGGACAGCGAGGAGTCGAACCCCGGGAGCAGGCCGAGGTCGAGGACGAAGGGCTCTGCCGGCGCCAGGACCCGCGGCCTGAAACCCCGGGGAAGCCCTAGACCAGCTCCAGGAACACCATCTCCGTCGAGTCCGACTGCCGCGGGCCCAGCTTGAGGATCCGCGTATAGCCGCCCTCGCGGTCCTCATAGCGCGGGGCGATCTCCTCAAACAGCTTGTAGACCACGAACTTGTCCTGGCCCAGCCGCGACATCGCCTGGCGGCGCGCGTGCAGGTCGCCGCGCTTGGCCAGCGAGATCAGCCGCTCGAGCTCGGGCTTGACCGCCTTGGCCTTGGCCTCGGTGGTTTGGATCCGCTCGTGGTCGATCACCTCGCGGCAGAGGTTCGAGTAGAGCGCCTTGCGGTGCGAGGCGCTCCGCGAGAGCTTCGCGCGCTGCTTGCGGTGGCGCACCGGCGCCCCTAACCGCTCCGCAGCGCCAGGCCGCGCGCCTCGAGCGTCTCCTTGACCTCCTCGATTGACTTGCGGCCGAAGTTGGGGATCGCGTTCAGCTCGGACTCGCTCTTCTGGACCAGGTCGCCCACGGTCTGTACGCCCGCCCTCTTGAGGCAGTTGTAGGAGCGGACGCCCAGCTCGAGCTCCTCGATCAGGATGTCGTCCATCCCACCCGCGCCCGGCACCCCGCCGCCATCGCCGGCAAGCGCGGCATCGGCGCCGACCAGGGCAGCCCCCTGGTCGCGCAGCGCCTCCACGCGGTCCACGTCGGTGAAGATCGCCAGGTACTTGATCAGGATCTCCGCCGCCTCACGCAGCGCGGCCTGGGGGTCGATCGAGCCGTCCGTCTCGATGTCGAGCGTCAGCTTGTCGTAGTCGGTTCGCTGGCCCACCCGCGCCTGGTCGACCTCGTACGCGACCCGCTTGACGGGCGAGAAGATCGAGTCGATGGGAATCACGCCGATCGGCTGGTCTGGAGTCTTGTTCTCCTCCGCCGGCGAGTAGCCGCGGCCATGGCCGACCGTCAGGTAGATCTCGAGCTTGGTCTTCTTCTCGAGGGTTGCGATGTGCGCCTCGGGGTTGAGGATCTCGACGCCGGACGGCAGGTCGATGTCGCCCGCCGTGACCTCACCCGGGCCGGTGACCACGAGCGGCGCCTCGATCTCAGCGGCGTCCGAGTGCATCCGGCAGACGACCTCCTTGAGGTTGAGGACGATGTCGGTCACGTCCTCCTTGACGCCGGGGATCGTGGAGAACTCGTGCGCCACGCCCTCGATCCGCACGCTCGTGACCGCAGCGCCGGCAAGCGACGAGAGGAGCACTCGCCGCAGGGAGTTGCCGAACGTGTAGCCGAAACCGCGGTCGAGCGGCTCGATGGTGAACGAGCCACGATTGTCCTCCACCTTCTCGGCGGAGATCTGGGGTGTCTGGAATTCAATCATTGGGGTGCTTCCTTCGTCTTCTTGCGCGCCCCCTTCCTGCCCTTGGGGCGTCGCGCTGTTCGGGGTCTTACTTCGAGTAGAGCTCGACGATCAGCTGCTCCTGCACCGGAGTCGCGATCTCCTGGCGCTCCGGCAAACGGAGGACCTTGGCGGTCAGGCCGTCGTGGTCGGCTTGGAGCCAGGCCGGCACCGCGGAGGTCAGCTCGGTGGCGTCGCGGATTACGGGTTCGGCGCCGGAGCCGGACTTCAGGGTGATCACGTCGTCGGGGCGCAGCTGGTAAGAGGGTATGTCGACCCGCCGGCCGTTCACCGTCCAGTGTCCGTGGCGGATCAGCTGGCGCGCCTGCCTGCGAGAGGCCGCAAAACCGAGACGCACGAGCGTGTTGTCGAAGCGCGTCTCGAGCAGCCGCAGCAGATTGTCGCCGGTCACGCCGGGCTGCCGTGAGGCCTTCGCGTAGTAGTTACGGAACTGCTTCTCCAGCAGGCCGTAATAGCGGCGAGCCTTCTGCTTCTCGCGCAACTGGAGGCGGTACTCGGAGTGACGCGAGCGCCCGCGGCCGTGGTCGCCAGGCGGGTAGTTCCGTCGCTCGATGGCGCACTTGTCCGTCAGGCAGCGTTCGCCCTTGAGGAACAGCTTCTGTCCCTCGCGGCGGCACTGCTTGCACTGAGGGCCGGTATCGCGAGCCATAGCTAGACGCGCCTCCGCTTGCGTGGACGACAGCCGTTGTGGGCCTGGGGAGTGACGTCCCTGATGCTCGTGACCTCGAGCCCGGCCGCCTGGAGGGAGCGGATCGCGGTCTCACGGCCCGAGCCCGGACCCTTCACGAAGACCTCGACCTTCTGGAGCCCCTGCTCCATGCCCTTCTTCGCGGCCGCGTCGGCAGTTACCTGGGCCGCGAAGGGGGTGGATTTGCGGGAGCCCTTGAAGCCGGCGCCGCCGGCCGACTCCCAGGCGACCACGTTGCCCTCCCTGTCGGTCAGCGACACGATCGTGTTGTTGAAGCTGGTCTTGATGTGGGCCTGGCCGAAGGGGACGTTCTTCCTCGCCCGCCGCCGGCCGCGGGGCCGGCCTGGTCGCTGCTGGGCCATACGTCAGTGCTTCCTGATCTTCTTCTTGCCGCCCCCGGCCACCTGGGAGCCGCGCGGCCCCTTGCGCGAGCGGGCGTTGGTCTTGGTGCGCTGTCCGCGCACGGGCAGCCCACGGCGGTGCCGCAGGCCCCGATAGGAGCCGATCTCCATCAGCCGCTTGACGTTCTGGGAGCGCTCGCGGCGCAGATCGCCCTCCAGGGTGAGGTCCTGGTCGATCCGCTCCCGAAGCTTCAGGACCTCGTCGTCCGTGAGGTCCCTCACGTAGGTGTCCGGGTTCACCCCGGCCTCGTTCAGGATCTCGTTCGAGGTGGAGCGGCCGATGCCGTAGATGTAGGTGAGGCCGACCTCCACCCGCTTGTTGAGGGGGATGTTGACTCCGGCGATTCGAGCCATTGGTTACCTCCACGGGGCTTCCAGCCCCGCGTTCTGATAGTGCGCTTCGAGCTTGTCGGGTGGGTGCGCGGAGTGTCTCGAGTAACTCATCCCTGCCGCTGCTTGTGTCGCGGGTTCTGGCAGATCACGAGGACCGCGCCTCCGCGGCGGATGACCTTGCACTTCTCGCACATGGGCTTGACCGAGGCTCGGACCTTCATCGCTCCGTTGTGATCTGACCTATAAACAGAAGCGGCGCAGAGCCCAGGAGTCGGCTGAGCGCCGACCGATAAGGGTAGCAATCAGGCGCCACTAGCCGCCGTGGCGGCCCTGCCGACGGCCTCTGGCTCGTCCAGATGCCAGGGGGTGAGGATCAGCGGCCCGTCTGCGGTGATCGCCACCGTGTGCTCGAAGTGGGCCGCGAGCGACCCGTCCCGGGAGTACACGGCCCAGTTGTCGCTCCCCATGCGTACCTGGTGGTCACCCGCATTGACCATGGGTTCGACCGCGAAGACCATGCCCTCGGCGAGCTCCGGCCCGGTGCCGGGATCGCCGAAGTTCGGAATTTGCGGGTCTTCGTGCATCTCTCTGCCGATCCCGTGGCCGACGAGCGAGCGGATGACGGAGAATCCGTCGCCCTCGACCCGCTTCTGGACCGCGTGGGAGACGTCGCCGAGCCGGTTCCCCGGCCGGCACTGCTCGACTGCGTCGAACAGCGCGGCCTTCGTCGAGGCGAGCAGCCGGCTGGCCACCGGGGTGACCTTGCCGACCGGCACGGTGACCGCCGCATCCGCCACCCACCCGTCGAGCTCGACCCCGATGTCGATCGACAGGATGTCGCCGCGGTCGAGGCTGTAGGAGCCCGGGATGCCGTGCACGACCATCGAGTTCGGCGACGCGCAGATCGACCCGGGGAAGCCGCGGTAGCCCTTGAACACCGGCCAGCCGCCCCGCGAGCGGATGAACCTGTCGGCGGCGGCGTCGAGCTCCGCGGTGGTGACCCCCGCCCGCGCCTTCACCTGCAGAAGCCGGTGGCAGCGGGCGAGGATGCGTCCCGCCGCGGCGATCCTCTCGATCTCCTCTGGGGTCTTTTGAATGATCACGGGGTCAAACCTAGAGCTCGGCTTCCAGCCTAAGGGTCGCCAGCGTCGCGCGAATGTGATCGTGGACCTCGTCGGGCGGCCGGCGGCCGTCGAAGCGTCGCAGGAGGCCCCGGTCCTCGTACCGGCCGATCAGCGGCTCCGTCTGCTCGTGGTACACGTCGAGCCGCTTCTGCACCGTCTCCGGCTTGTCGTCGTCGCGCTGGATGAGGCGCGAGCCGTCCTGATCGCAGACGCCCTCCTCCTTGGGCGGGTCGAACTCCACGTGGTAGACGTGTTGGTTCTTCACGCAGATGCGACGGCCGGAGAGCCGACGGATGACCTCCTCGTCGGGAACGTCGACGAGGAGGGCGGCGGTGAGCGCGCGGCCCCGCTTGTCGAGTGCGTCGTCTAGCGCCTCTGCCTGCGGGACGGTGCGCGGGAAGCCGTCGAGCAGGAAGCCGTCGCTGGCCTCGTTCGAGTCCAGGCGCTCCATGATCACCTGGCAGATCACGTCGTCGGGCACGAGCTCGCCGCGGTCCATGTACTCCTTGACTTCCTTGCCGAGCTCCGTCCCGTTGTTGACCGCGGCGCGCAGGATGTCGCCGGTGGCGTAGTAGGGCAGGTCGAAGTCGTCGACCAGCCGCTCCGCCTGCGTCCCCTTGCCCGCTCCCGGAGGGCCCATGAGTATGAGATTCAACTCCGCCACGAAGTTGGCAGAGGCTACCGGCTAGCCCGGGGCTGGCAGCTGGCAGGCTGGCAGGCTGGCAGAGCTGCACAGCAGGACCGCGAGGTAGTTCTCTGCCAGCTGCCAGCCGCCAGCTGCCAGCTATTTCAAGAACCCCTCGTAATTGCGCATCATCAGCTGCGCCTCGAGCTGCTTCATGGTGTCGAGCGCCACGCCCACGACGATCAGCAGCGAAGTGCCGCCGAAGAAGAAGTTGGCGCTCGTCTGGTTGATCAGGATCGTCGGGAGGGCCGCCACGGCCGCGAGGTAGAGCGAGCCGGGGAAGGTGAGGCGCGCGAGGATGCGGTCGAGGAACTCCGCCGTCGGTCTTCCAGGCCTCACCCCCGGGATGAAGCCGCCGTATTTCTTGAGGTTGTCGGCCTGCTCGACCGGGTTGAACGTAACCGCCGTGTAGAAGTAGGTGAACAGGACGATGAACAGCGACTCGCCGATGATGTAGGGCGCGTCGCTGGGATTGAAGAAGGCGGAGAAGTCACGCGCCCACTGCGCCTGCGAGAGCTCGCCCACCGTTGGCGGGAAGGCCATCAGCGAGGCGGCGAAGATCACGGGGATGACGCCGGCCATGTTCACCCGGAGCGGCAGGTAGGTCGACCCGCCGCCGGCCATTCTGCGGCCGACCACGCGCTTGGCGTACTGGACGGGTATGCGCCGCTGGCCCTCCTGCATGAAGACGACGAAGGCGATCACGGCTAGCGCGACGAACGGCATCATGACCTTGAAGACCTGATCGGGGTTTGTCCACCACGCCGATATGCCATTGGGGATCTGGGCGGCAATCGACGCGAAGATCATCAGCGATATGCCGTTGCCGATCCCGCGCTGGGTGATCAGCTCGCCGAACCACATCAGCAGCACGCAGCCGGCGGTGAGCGTCATGACGATCACGAAGACGCGGCCGAAGGTGAAGT
>DATFQM010000069.1:0-8126 GCA_035264265.1 Thermoleophilaceae bacterium | reverse complement strand
GTCTCGCGCAGGTAGCTCGCGAGGAAGACGATGATGCCGAGCTTCGCGAACTCCGCCGGCTGGAACTGGATCGGGCCGACCTTGATGGCGAGGAAGGCGCCGTGCACCGGCGCCCCGATGCCCGGAAGTCGCGGCATCACGAGCAGCCCGATGCTTACCGCCGCGATCGTGTACCGGTAGCGCTCCAGCACGTGGTGGTCGTCGATCAGCATGATCGTGAGGCAGAAGAAGACGAGCCCCACCACGAACCACTGCGCCTGCTCGCGCGCGAGCTCGGCGTGGATCCGGTAGATCAGCACCAGGCCGATGCCCGCGAGCACGGCGGCGAGCGGGAACATGTACGGGTCCGCGTCGGGCAGCCGCGCGCGGATGAAGAGGTGGGCGAGCACGCACAGCCCGAGGAAGAAGGCCCCGTAGGTGATGGTCGCGTCGCTGACCCCCTTGGTGGTCTCGGTGGTCAAGACGGCCGCGAACCCCGCCGAGACAAGCAGCGAGACCGGCAGCAGGCCGAACAGCTCGCGGGTACGAGACGACATCAGCGTGAAGGGCGGGGATCGAGCCGGCCCCGCTCGAGCTGGCGCACGAGGTCGGAGGCATCGCCCTGGCTGCGGAGCTCGTGGTCGAGTACGCGGTCGCGTCGCCGCGCCGGGATCGCCCGCGCCGGTACGCCGCTCTCGTAACGCTCGGAGTAGAGCTTGATGCCCAGCGGCAGCTCGTAGGGCAGCCCGCGGTAGAGCGTCACGAGCCCGGCGTCGTTGGTGCCCACGAAGTAGGCCTGACGGCTCACGGCGTAGAGGCCGACGACCACCCCGGCCACGAGCGCGATCCCCACCACTGCGGCGATCACCCGGCGAAGCGGGGGGCGGCGCGGAGGCCGGGGCGCCGGCGCGGGAGGACGGGGGACCGCCCGGGCGCGGGTCTGCTGCGGTGCGGGAGCCTCCACTCTGGAGGGCCCCGAGCCGGCGGCCTCCTGAACCTTCGTCGCGCTGACTTGCCCCGCGAGCGTTTCGTCGGGAGGCGGCTCCTCGGCCTCGTCCTCATCGGCCCCGTCCTTGGCGGCGAGGCGAAACAGCACGACGGTGATGTTGTCCTTGCCGCCACTCTGGTTGGCCGCCCTCACGAGCGCCTCGGCGCACTTCTTGAGGCTCTCGCAGCTGCGCATGATCGAGGCGACCTCCTCGTCCGAGATCATTCCGGTGAGGCCGTCCGAGCACAGCAGATAGACATCGCCCTCCCGGCCGCTGACCGTGTAGGTGTCAACGTCCACGTCCGGCTCGGGGCCGAGGGCCCGTGTGATGATGGAGCGCTGGGGATGGTGCTCGGCCGCCTCCGGCGAGATCTGGCCGGTGCGCTCCAGCTCCGCCACGAGCGAGTGGTCCTTGGTCAGCTGCTCGAGCGTTCCGTCGCGCAGGCGGTAGGCGCGACTGTCGCCCACGTGACCGATGCTCACCTCGTCGCCCACCACCATCGCCGCGGTCAGCGTCGTCCCCATACCCCGGCGGGACTCGTCCTCGGATGCCAGCTCGTAGATCCGCTGGTTCGCGTGGCGGGCGATCGACTCGAGGCGCCGCTCCGGCGGCACGTCGTCGTCCGTACCCAGCCCGAACGCCTCGGTGGCGATCTTCGAGGCCACTTCGCCGGCCTTTGCGCCACCCATCCCGTCGGCGACCGCGAAGAAGGGCGGGGAGAGCAGCAGCGAGTCTTCGTTGGAGCTCCGCTGGCGACCGACATCGCTCTTGCCCACCTGCTCGACGATCCTTAGGGACATTGCTGTGCGTTCACTCCCGGTAGCGGTACTCGCTGTCTCCGATACGGATGACGTCCTTGACGTTGAGTCGTTCGGCCGAGCGGACCTGCCTCCCGTTCAGATATGTCCCGTTCGTAGACCCCATGTCCTCGATATACATGAAGTCTCCGCGGGGAAATATTCGCGCGTGGGCAGACGAAGCAAAGGGATCGTCCACCGCAATGTCCGCACCGTCCCCCCGCCCCATGGTCGCCCCGTTCGAGATGTCGAATGCAGTGCCCGGGTCGTATCCCATCGCGGCGACCACCTCGAGCCGCGGCTGGACCCCGACTCGATGGTCCTGCCCGGCGGGCTCGCGGCGGCCGCCGGGCGATGCCTTCTCGAGCGGGGAGCCGCCCTCGTAGTGGTCGAGGTCACGCCTGGCGCTGCGGGCCACCCAGAGCAGGAACAGATAGAGCACAGCCAGAAAGCCGAACTTCAGCGCGACCGCGAGCGGCTCGTCCAGTGCAAGGCTAGTCAAGCTCGAAGGTCAGTTCGGTCACGCCGAGCGTGATTCGGTCGCCAGGCTCAAGCTTCGCGCGGTCCACCCTGCGTCCGTTCACCTTCACCCCGTTCGTTGACCCGAGGTCGGCGATCTCCCAGCGCCCCCCGTTCTGGCGCAGCTCTGCGTGCCGGCGCGAGACGTTCGGGTCGGGGAGAACGACCTCGCACTCGCGGCTTCTGCCGACCAGCACGTGGTCGCCGGAGAGGACGCTGCGTCGCCCCTCCCCCACGAGCAGGGCGGGCTCAGCGGCCTGCGGCGCCCGCTCGGCCTCCAAAACGCGAGCCGCGCGGTCGGGCGAATAGACCATCGTGTGGCCGAAGTCGCCCTCCGAGGGCGCGGCCTCCGGCCCCGCCACCGCCTCTTCCTCAGGTGGCGAGAGCAGCTGGGCCTGGATCCCGAACTCACCCAAGCCGAGCCGGTCGTCGGTCATGAACTCGATCCGGGGACGGCTGGTGAGGGCCAAACCCTCCTCGCGGGCGTGCTCCAGGAGGTAATCCGACAGCTCCTTCCTCAGGGCCGGCTCATAGGTCGAGAACTGCTCGCGGTCCTGCGGCGAGAGGAAGACGCGGTAGTGGTTGGGCACGTAGACGCGGGAGACAGAGACCATCTGGCTCTCCTCCATCTCCTTCGCCAGCTTGTGCGCCAGCTCGACGGGCTGGACGGTTGCCTTGAAGGCGCGCCCGAACGCGCCCTCGACCAAGCCTCCGAGCTTGGCCTCGAGGTTGCGAAGCATGCTCATGGGGACCACTCAGGGTAGCCCGCGACCGGCCGTCGCGGGCTCACCGCTCCCCGCGGCAGACGCAGGTGCCGCCGCGGCCGCGGCCAGCACTATGAGCGCCGCCGCGATCGATCCTGCCGGCCCCCCACGCGGCTGGTCGAGGGCCGTGACGGAGGCGAGCAGGTCCCCCAGCGCCGCCTGGGCGGCGACCAGGGCTGCCGCCCACGCCGAAGCCGCGAGCAGATCGAGCGCGACGAAGCGCCCCCGGAGCACCAGCGGTAGGAGAGCCGCAAACGCGGCCCAGGCAAGGGCGGGCGAGAGGGCGGGCGAGGACACCAGCGGGGTCAGGGCGTGCGCGCCGGCCTCGGCGATCGAGTCCTGCCAGTCCGCCCGCGGGAGCGCACCGTCGGGGATACCGAAGAGCAGGGGTTCACCGGTCAGCACCTCCGCCGCCGCGAGCCACAGGAAGCCCGCCGCCGCCAGCGCGGCTCGCCGCCAAGTCCCGCGTACGAGCGCGGCGACCCCCACGAACGCCGGCGCAAGCGCTGCCGCGCCGAGCAGCGGGGCCAGGGCGGGAAGCGACCAGAGCAACCCGGAGCGGGGGAGCATGAGCGGTACCGGCGCAAGGGCGGCTCCCAGCAGTAGCGCCGTGCCCTCGCGTCCCGCCTCCGGCGAGGCGAGCCAGCCGCAGACGCCGACGGCGGCCAGAAGCCAGCCCGCCCGCGGGAGCAGCGCCGTCGAGAGGGCGGCCGCCCCGGCCGCAGCCGCCGGCGAGAACGGTGGCTGCGGCCCCAGCCCGAGCAAGGCGGCGAGCGCCAGGAGCCCCGCGCCGGCACCGGCCCCGAGGCGGGCGAGCCACTCGCCGCCCTTGGGCAGGACCAGACGCCGTGCCGAGGCGAGGCCGAGCCCATCCAGCGTCTCCGGCTCCACCAGCCCTCCCTCGGAGGAGAGCTCCGGCTCGGCGGCCCGGAGCTCCTCCGCGAGCTCACGCGACGAGGGCCGGAAGGCGGGATCCGGCTCCAGGGCGTCGTCGATCGCGTCGCACAGCTCGGACGGCAAGTCGCGCCTGCGGGCGCCCAGCGCCGGAAGCGCTCGGCCCAGCCGGCGAGCGGTGGCCGCGGGGCCCCTGCCGCGGACCGGGTTGCTACCGGTCCACGCCTCGAACAGCATCAGGGCCAGCGAATAGACGTCGCTCGCCGGGGTGGCCTCAGCTCCCTTCGCCTGCTCGGGAGCCATGTACTCCAGCGTCCCGACCACGGCTCCGGTGCGCGTGACGCGGTCCGCGTTCGCGACCTGGGCCACTCCGAAGTCGGTCAGCTTCGCGAAGCCCGCGCCGGCGGCGGGCTCGGAGACGACCATCACGTTCTGCGGCTTTACGTCCCTGTGGACGACCCCGCGCGCGTGCGCGTGCTCCAGCGCCTCGCAGAGCGCCGACCCGATCCGCGCCACGTCGCGATCGGAGAGCGCCGCGGCACGCTCGAGCTCCGCCAGGGTCTGTCCCCGGACGAGCTCGGAGACGAGATATAGCTCGGCCTCGCCGGCCGCCAGCTCGTATAGCCCCACGATTCCGGGGTGGCTCAGGCGGGCGGCGGCCCTCGCCTCGCGCACGATGCGGGCGTCGCCCCCGTCGCGGTGGATCACCTTCACCGCTACCTCGCGCTCGAGCTTCTCGTCCCAGGCCGACCAGACGACGCCGAAGCCACCGCTTCCGAGGCGCTGCTCGAGCCGGTAACGGCCCAGCACAGGCTCCCCGCCTGCCGGCAGGCGCTTCGTGCGCGCCGGGCTGACCTCCGGACGTCTCACCTCGGCTTCTCGTTCGGGCTCGCCACTCCTGTCCCTGCCCGACCGGGCTCGTTCGGAGACTGCTCCCGGGCTCCGAACCGGAATCTGAGCGCCACGTGTCCGGGCAAACTGAACACAACCGGCGCGCTGGTCATACTGCCCGGAGCGTGTCAGGCCGCTAGGAGCCCGATCCTGTCCTTCCTCGACGAAACGGACGAGCCAGTTCGCCGGGCCAGACGGCCGCGACCGAGAGGCCCGTCGGTAGACCGCCAGACGCTCATGGTGCGCCGCGCTATCGCGGCGGGGGTCGGCCTGCTGGTGCTGATCCTGCTCGTGCTCGGCGTGCGGGGGTGCCTCAACTCCCGCAAGGACCAGGCCGTAAAGGACTACGTGGGGGACGTCGGAGCGCTGGTGCAGGAGTCGGACCAGCAGGGTCGAGCACTGTTCCAGTTGCTCTCCGGGTCGAGGGGGGGCCGGGAGCAGGCGGTGGACATCGAGAACCAGCTGAACCAGTACAGGGTGCAGTCGGCCATGCTCGTGGACCGGGCCCGTGACACCGACCACCCCGGGGAGGTCGACACGCCACAGCGTTACCTGCTCGAGACGCTTGAGTTCCGGCGCGACGGCCTCGCGGAGATCGCCGATGGCGTGCCGCAGGCTCTCGGAGACCGGGGGCGGCGCCAGGGCACCGACAAGGTCACAGCCGACATGCAGCGCTTCCTGACGAGCGACGTGATCTACTCGCAGCGGTTCGTCCCGAACATGCAGGGAGTGCTCGACGACCGCGACCTCAGGGGCGAGGTGCGGATCCCGCGCAGTCAGTTTCTCCCTGACATCCAGTGGCTGCAGCCGAGCTTCGTGGGGCAGCGCGTCAGCCGCATCAGGACCGGTCGCCGCGGCGGGCCAGCCACGCCGGGACTGCACGGTACCGGCCTCGGCGCCGTGAGCCTGGGCGGGCAGGCACTGAGCCCGGGCAGCCCGGCGAGCGTCCAGCTGGCCGGAAACCTTTCCTTCGATGTCCAGGTGATGAATCAGGGCGAGAACACGGAGACCGACCTCGAGGTCCGGGTCGCCGTCGGGAGGGGCGGCGATGCGATCGAGCTCACCGGGACGCTCGATTCGATCGCCGCGGGAGAGACGAAGACGGTCAAGGTCGCCATGGACCAGCAGCCGCCCACGGGCCAGAACGTGCCGATCATGGTCGAGGTGCCCTCCGTGCCGGGCGAGAAGAAGACCGACAACAACAAGCAGACCTACTCGGCCATCTTCACCAAGTAAGCGAGGTGTCGCCGATCGCCTGGCCATGTACGTCGCCCGCTGTAGCCCGGGCCGCCCGCTCTGGCCCGCGCTACCCTGCGCCTCCGTGGACGAGCTGACATCGACGCAGGGCGTGGTCGCCCTCGCCGCCGCAGGCGGTGCCCTGCTGGCTCTCGCGTGGGCGCTCGTGCTGTCGGTGAAGCTGCGCCGCCTGCGCGCCTCGCAGCGCGTCGTGATCGGCGACGGCGACCGGCGTGACCTGGTCACGCACGCCGCGGCGCTCCAGAGCGCCTTCGTCCAGCTTCGTGACTGGGTGGAGGAGACCGCCGCCGGCCTCGAGCGGCGCACGGGCACGGCGGAGCGGCGGATCGACGGCTGCATCGCCCACACCTCGCTGATTCGCTACGACGCCTACGGCGAGATGTCCGGGCGGCAATCGAGCACCCTCGCCCTGCTCGACTCGCACCACACCGGGGTCGTGGTCTCCTCGATCCTCCACAGAGAGCAGGCGCGCGTGTACGTGAAGCAGGTGCAGGAGGGGGAGTCGGAGTTCGAGCTCTCGCCGGAGGAGCAGGAGGCGATCGAGACGGCGGTCGCCGGGACGCCCAGCGCCCCCGCCGAGGCCTGAGCCGGTTCGATGCGGGTCGCCTACCTGGGTCCCGCCGGGACCTTCACCGAGGAGGCGCTGCGGGCTTCCCTGACGGGAGCCTCCGATCAGGTGGAGGAGCTCCCCTACCCCACTGTCTACGAGACGGTCATGGCCGTGCAGGAGGGCGAGGCCGAGCGCGCCGTGGTCCCGATCGAGAACTCGCTCGAGGGAGGCGTGGCGGCGACCCTGGACGCCCTGGCCGGCGAGGCTGACGGTGTTCGCATCGCCGCGGAGGTGGTACACCCGATCCACCACTGCCTGGTCGCGCCGGGGGCGCTCGACCTCAGCGAGGTCACCAGGGTGGTCTCCCACCCCCAGGCGACGGCCCAGTGCGCGCGCTTCCTCCGCGGTCGACTCGGCCAGGCGGAGCGGGTCTCGGCAGCGTCCACCTCGGAAGCCGTCCGCCAAGTGCGCGACGCGGGGGGGTCCTGGGTCGCGCTCGGGTCGCGCCTGTCCGCGGAGCTCTACGGCTGCCGCGTCCTCGCTGCCGACGTCGAGGACCACCCCGACAACGAGACCCGCTTCGTATGGCTCGCGCCCGCCGGCGAGGCCGTCGACCCGGGGCCGAGGGCCAAGACCTCGATCGTCTTCTGGGGATTCAACGACGAGTCGCCCGGAGCGCTCGTCTCGGTCCTGAGCGAGCTCTCCGACCGGGGGATCAACCTGACGAGGATCGAATCGCGGCCCCGGCGCGTGGGCCTGGGCCACTACATGTTCTTCGCCGATCTGGAGGGAGCTGTGGGCCGAGCGCCGGTCGACGAGGCGCTTGCCGCCCTGCGCGAGCGGGTCGAGACGATCCGGGTGCTGGGCTCGTATCCGGCCGCCTAGCCGCGGCGCGGCCCCCGCTACACTGGCGCGCACCAGTGGCAGTGCGCGCGGATGTAACCCTCACCGTCGAGACTGGCGAGTCCGAACCAGTCCCTGTGAGCGCGCTGCCCGGTCGCCGGACCGAGCAGCGCGGGACTTCATCCGGCCGGGTTCTCGTGCTCAACGCCTCGTATGAGCCGATCAACGTCTGCACGGTGCGGCGGGCGACGGTGCTGATCCTGAAGGAGCGCGCTGAGATCCTGGAGCACGCCGACTGGGCCCTCCACGCCGAGTCGCTCACGCTGCCGCGGCCGATCGTCATAAGGCTCAGGGCCTACGTCAAGGTGCCGCGTGACGCGCACCGCCGGAAGATCACCCGCCGCGCCGTCTTCGCCCGCGACCGCTGGACCTGCCAGTACTGCGGCCACGAACGCGGCAACCTCACGGTCGACCACGTCATCCCCCGCTCCAAGGGCGGCCACTCTACCTGGGACAACATCGTCACCTGTTGCGCGCCGTGCAACCGGCGCAAGGGCGACCGGCTGCCGAAGCAGGCGAACATGCACCCGAAGAACAAGCCCGCTCCGCCGGCGGCCACGATCTTCGTGCACGTCGCCGTGCC
>DATFQM010000068.1:0-44056 GCA_035264265.1 Thermoleophilaceae bacterium | reverse complement strand
GAACCCCACCAGCGGCAGCGCAACCCTGTGAACCGCGGGCGCGAAGTCGACGCGCCGGTAGTCGACCCCCTTTTAATCGAGCATCAGGGCCGCCGCGAGCGAGGGGTGCGAGCCGGGGACCATGAACAGCGTCGCCATTGGGGCGGAGCCTAACCTGAGTCGCAGCCGCGCTGCCGTCGATCCAGGACGACCTCGGCGCCTCGCTCTCCGGGCTCGAGTGGACCGTCAATGCCTACACGCTGACGTTCGCGGTGCTGCTGGTCACGGGCGGCCGGCTCGGAGACATCTTCGGCCGGCGCCGGATGTTCCTTTCTGGCGTGGTGGTGTTCGCCCTGTCGAGCGGCGTGTCCTGGCGGGCGATCTTCTTCCTCAACCTTCCGGTGGCCGCCGGCGCCGTGGCGGTCACCCTGTACGCGGCGTCCGAGTCGCGCGACCGGACGAGCCGGCACTCGGTCGACTGGCCCGGCATCGGCGCGCTGTCGCTGGGCCTGACTGCCCTCGTCCTGGCCCTCGTGGAGGGCAACGCCTGGGGCTGGAGCTCGTCGAGGATCCTGGCACTGCTCGTTGCCGCGGCCGTGGGCATCGCCGCTTTCTTCCTGCTCGAGCCCCGCGTGCGCGAGCCCATGGTGGACTTCTCCTTCTTCCGCTCGCGGACGTTCCTCGGAGCGAACACGGTCGCCTTCATCGTGACCTTCTCGATGCTCGCGATGTTCTTCTTCCTCGCCCTCTACATGCAGAACATCTTGGGCTACAGCCCGGTCCAGGCGGGCGTTCGCTTCCTGCCCGCGACGCTGATGATCGTGCTCGTGGCGCCGCTGGCGGGCCGGCTCGCGGATCGGGTCGGCCCCCGGCCGCCGATGGTGGTCGGCCTCACGCTCGCCGCCACTGCCCTCTTCCTGCAGACGCGCATCGACGTCCACACCGGCTACGGGCTGCTGCTCCCCTCGTTCATGATCATGGGCCTGGGAATGGCGCTGACGATGTCGCCGATGTCAACCGCGGCGATGAACGCGGTCAGCGAGCAGAAGGCGGGCGTCGCGTCGGGGATCCTCTCGATGAGCCGCATGGTCGGGGGCACATTCGGCGTAGCGGCGATCGGGGCGCTGTTCCAGCAGCTCGCCAGCCACCGCCTCCAGGAGCTGCTCGCCGGTACCGGCGTGACGGCCGCCCAGCGCGATCAGATCGTGCACAACCTCGGCTCGGGGGGCGCTCCCGCCGGCACGGATCCGCAGGTCGCCGCCGCCGCGAAGGAGGCGTTCATCCACGCCCTCTCGAGCGGGATGTGGCTGTCGGCCGGCGTCGCCCTGGCGGGCGCCGTGATCGCGCTCCTGCTCATCCAGCGCAGGACCGCCCCGGCGCGCGCGCCGGAGCCCGCGGCCGAGGCGATCGGCGCCTAGGCAGCCCCCGGCGGCTGCGGGACGCCCTGCTCATGGGCGCCGATAGCATGCGCGCGCACACGAACGCGTGGAGGTCGAATGGCAGTTGACCTGACCAAGGTTTCCGAGCTGGACGTCGAGCCCGGCGAGCTGCCGGAGACGATGGCGGCGTGGGTGATCCGGGAGGAGCGCGAAGGCGAGCCCAAGGACGCTTTCCAGCTCGAGGAGATCGAGGTGCCCGAGCCCGGCGCGTTCGAGGTGATCGTGCGCGTGATGGCCGCGGGCGTGAACTACAACAACGTCTGGGCCGCGCTTGGCAAGCCGGTCTCGGTCATGCGCTACGGCGACCACCCGGAGTACGGCCATCACATCGGCGGCTCCGACGCCTCGGGCGTCGTCTGGAGGGTCGGCGAGGGCGTCACGCGCTGGAAGCCGGGCGACGAGGTCGTGATCCACTGCAACATGGCCTCCTACGAGGACTACGAGGTGCACGGGCTCGACCCGCTCGCCGCGCCGTCACAGATGATCTGGGGCTACGAGACCACCTGGGGGTCGTTCGCCCAGTTCACCAAGGTGCAGGCGCAGCAGTTACTGCCCAAGCCGCTCAACCTGACCTGGGAAGAGGCGGCCTCCTACGGCCTCGTGTACTTCACCGCCTATCGGATGCTGATCGACCGCTGCGAGCTCCAGGCGGGCCACAAGGTGCTGATCTGGGGCGCCGCCGGCGGGCTTGGCGTGTTTGCCACACAGCTGTGCGCGATCACCGGCGCCGAGGCGGTGGGCGTGGTGTCGTCCCCCGAGAAGGGCGATCTCGTCGAGGAGCTTGGCGCGGTGGGCCACATCGACCGGAGCGACTTCGCCGGGATGATGCGCACCGGCGACGAGTCTGCCGAGCAGGAGAAGGAGCGCTTCAAGGTCGCGCGCGAGTTCGCCAAGCGCGTAAAGGAGATTCTCGGCGACGCTCCCGACATCGTCTTCGAGCACGTGGGCCAGGCGACGTTCCCCACCTCGGTGTTCGTGGTCAAGCCCTTCGGCAAGGTGGTGATCTGCGCCGGCACGACGGGTTATCACCTCGATTTCGACGTCCGCTACCTCTGGATGCGCCAAAAGCAGATCATCGGCTCGCACTTCGCCAATGCCTGGGAATGCCTCAAGGCGAACGAGCTGATCGAGCAGAGCAAGATCCGGCCGGTCCTGTGGCGCACCATGGGCTTCGAGGGCGTCCCGGAGGCACACCAGCTGATGCGCGAGAACAAGCACCTCGGCAAGATCGCGATCCTGGTGGGCGCGGAGAAGGAGCGTCTCGGGAAGACAGCGGACGGCCCGGGCGCGATCCACGCCGAGGTCGGGGCCTGATGCCGATCCTCGTCGAGATCCGCTGGCCGATCAATCCCTTCCGGGGCGACAAGTTCGCCGAGGGCTGGCTTCCGATCGCGGAAGCCGCCCTGGACTACGGCGCCAGCTCGTGGGCCTTCTACCGCGCGCTCGACGGCCGGCTCGATTTCATCCAGCACGCGACCTTCCCCTCCAAGGCCGACTTCGAGCGCTACTGGTACTCGGAGACCGTCGCCGAGGCTCGCACCGAGCTGGCGGGCTGCTACCAGGTACCGCTGCTGCCCACCTTCTGGGAGATCACTGGCAGCGGAGCCGCCACGGCGCGCACCGCCTGACGCTAGCGGAATCGCTCCGTCGCGCATAGGCTTGCTCGTCGAGCAAGCGACCAAGAAAGGCTCGAGATGAAGAAGGCCTGGCTTGTGCCGCTGGCGGGAGCGCTGGCGGTAGTGCTGTTCGTGATCGCATTCCTTGTGGGCGGTGAGACTCCCGACACCGACGATTCCCTGCGCAAGATCGCTTCCTTCTACAGGGACAACGACTCGGATCAGGTGTGGGCCTCCGCCCTGCTCACCTGGGGCACCGCGTTCTTCCTGCTGTTCGCGAGCGGGCTGTGGCGATTCCTCCGCAACGTCGAGACAGAGCGCCGCGCGGCCTCCACGCTCGTCGTCATCGGGAGTGCCCTGTTCGCCGTGGGAGCGACGATCTTCGCGGGCATCTCGTTCACCCTTGGCGACGCCGCCGATGACCTCGGGCCTGGCGCGCTCCAGACTTTGAACGCCCTCAACTCGGACATGTTCTTCCCCGTGGCGCTCGGCGTATTCACGTTCCTCATCGGAGCGGGCGCGTCCATTCTTCAGACAGGAGTGCTGCCCAAGTGGCTCGGGTGGGTGACCGTGGTCCTCGGCGTCCTCGCCCTCACGCCGGTTGGTTTCTTCGTCTTCCTGGCGCTGGGGCTCTGGATCCTCGTCGTGAGCGTGCTCATCTACATGCGGGAGTCCGCTACGCCCGCTCGAGCGGCGCCATAGTAAGACCGGAGCCCCGGAGCTGCTCCCAGTAGAGCTCCGCGGGCTCGCGGGCGCCCGACCAGACGATCGCCTGGCCGGTGTTGTGGATCTTGTTGGCCAGCGACATGCCCTGGTCGTAGCTGACGCCGGGCAGCGTCTGGGACAGGGCCTTGGCCACGCCGTCGAACGTGTTGTGGTCGTCGTTGAGCACGATCACGCGCCACTCGCCGCCGAGGTCGCTCCCTGGGTCCCGAGTCTTCGGAAGCTCGACGGTCGAGCTCATGACGGGACTGCCGCCTCGGCGCGTTTGCGCCAGTAGCGCGCCAGTCCCTGGAACATCTGCTCGGGCGGCGCCGCCTGCACGTAGCGCTCGGCGGCCTCCGCGTCGGTCGCATCTCGCAGCTCGCGGTCCATGGCGCGCACGAAGTCCTCCTCGCCGCCGCGGCGCGCCATGTCGGCGTGCTCCAGAAGCTCGGCTCGCACGCGCAGCAGCTGGTCCCCGACGTCGGTCACGCGCCCGAAGTGAGTCAGGCAGAGGGCCAGCGGGCTCCACCGGGCGATCGTCTCGAGGGAATCGAGCCACGCCTCGATGTCGATGTCCGGCGGTGGCGTCGGCGCGACCGTGTGCTCGTGGGGCGGGATGCGAACCCCGGCGGTGTCCCCCACGTAGACGTCGCCCGTGTCGACATGGAGGTACGAGACGTGGTGGGAGGCGTGACCCGGGGTGTACGCGACCTTGAACCCCTCCACCTCCTCCCCGCCGTTGAGCGCGCGGATCCGCCCCTCGGGGACGGCAGCGACCTCGCCCCAGAGCCGCTCCATGTCGTCGCCGTAGAGCCGCGCGGCGCTCTCGAGCAACTTGGAGGGGTCCGCGAGATGTGGTGCGCCGCTCTCGTGCACGTAGACGAGGAGCTCCGGGATACGCTCGCACAGCACCCCGGCGGCTCCCGCGTGGTCGAGATGGATGTGCGTCAGCATCAGGGCACGGGGAATCACGCCGTCGAGCCCGTCCACCAGGGTTTCCAGCGAAGCGGTCGGTCCCGGATCGACGAGCGCGCCACCGACGTCGTACGCGCAGATCACGCGGTCTCGCCCCAGGTGCATTACGTCGATGGCGCGGCTCACACCCATCCGGACCTTACAGCTCCCGGCTCCGCCTCCGTGCGAACGCGGCTCCCTTCCCACTTACCGGCATCCGGTTTACGCTTGTCCGGTAAACGGATTCGCGTCAGGTCGATTGGCTGCCAAACCCAGAACGGGGTCCGCCGCGCCCAAGTCGGCGCGCAGGGGGCGGGTGGTCTTCCGGCGTGAAGGCGAGTATTGGACCGTCGCCCACGGCGAGGGCGCGCTTCGGCTTCGCGATAGCAAGGGCCTGAGCTACCTCGCCACGCTGTTCGCGAACCCCGAGGTTGAACTGGCGGCCGCCGACCTGGTTGGAGGCGGCGGGTCGCCCCCGGCCGCGGCCTCGCCGTCGCAGGAGGGCCTCCGGGTCGCGGCCGACACCGGGGACGCCGGCGCGATGCTCGACGAGGAGGCGAAGGCCGCCTATCGGCATCGTCTCGAAGAGCTCCGTGAGGAGCTGGAGGAGGCCGAGTCGTGGGGCGACCCTGAGCGAGCCGCGGCGGCACGCGAGGAGTTGGACTTTCTCTCCCAGGAGCTCGCTTCGGCGGTTGGGCTCGGTGGCCGCGACCGCAAGGCGGCCTCAGCCTCGGAGCGCGCCCGCGTGAACGTCACGCGCGCGATCAAGTCGGCGCTCAAGCGAATCGGCGAGAACGACCCGGATTTGGGGCGCCGCCTCGAGGCGGCGGTCAAGACCGGCACCTTCTGCTCCTACCGTCCCGTGCCCGGGCTCGACGTGGTCGTGGGCGAGCGTGCCGAGCCGGCCGGGGACGCCGAGCCACCCGATGTCGACGTCGCAGGCCGCGAGGGCGACGTACCGAGCGCACCCGGTCGACCCGTCCAGACCGCGGGACGCGCCCTCCGCACCCTGCTGTTCACGGACATCGTCGAGTCGACCGGGCACGTAGCGAGGCTCGGGGACGCGGGCTGGCGCGATCTGCTGGGGCGTCACGACGAGCTCGTGCGCGAGCAGGTGCGCGAGCAGGGCGGCACGGTGGTCGGAAAGGCGGGTGACGGTTTCTTCATCGCATTCGAGGCGCCGCGGCCGGCACTCGCCTGCGCCGAGGCGGCCTGCGCGGCCGTAGGGCCGCTCGGGCTGCGGCTGCGAGCGGGCCTCCACACCGGCGAATGCGAGCTGCTCGACGATTCGCTCGTCGGGATGGCCGTGCACGTCGCCGCGCGGGTGAGCGCCCTGGCGGCCCCGGGGCAGGTGCTGGCGTCGAGGACGGTGCGCGACCTCGTCGCGGGCTCGGACCTCGAGCTCGTCGACCGCGGCCAGCACGACCTCAAGGGGGTCCCGGGCGAGTGGCGGCTGTTCGCTCTCAGCGGGCCGGGGCTCGAAGTGGGCGCTCACATCGCGGCGGAGCCCGCCGGGCCGGCGGCCGAGCACCCGGTCGACGTTCCCGAGCGTCCGGCCGAGAGCCTCTTCGGCCGCCAGCGAGAGCTCGAGGAGCTGACAGGGGCGCTCCGGGACGCCGGCGCCGGCAGGGGATCGCTGTTCCTGATCTCCGGCGAGCCCGGTGTCGGGAAGACCCGGCTGGCCGACGCCGTCTCCGTCGCGGCGAGCGAACGTGACGCGCTGGTGCTGTGGGGGCGCTGCTGGGAGGGCGGCGGAGCTCCGGCCTTCTGGCCTTGGCTGCAAATACTCCGCGCATACGCCCGCAACGGAGAGACGGAGGCGGTGCTCGAGCGGCTCGGTCCGGTCGCGCACCCGCTGGTGCAGCTCGTTCCCGAACTAGGCCCGCGCATCGCGAAACAGGCCGGCGAGCCGATCGAGTCCGAGGACGCGCGCTTCGTGCTCTTCAACGCCGTGACCGGCTTCCTGCGAGTGGCGAGCCGGATGACCCCCCTCGTCGTGGTGCTCGACGACCTGCATGCCGCCGACGAGCCCTCCCTCCGGCTCCTCGACTTCCTCGCCCACGAGCTGCGCGACGCGGACATCCTGGCGATCGGGACCTATCGGCCGCTCGAGGTAAGCGGAGAGCTGATCGGACGGCTCGCCCGCGATGGCCACGTCATCCCGCTCGCGGGCCTCGGCGAGCCTGACGTCAGGCGGTTCGTCGAGGAGCGCACGGGGTTGGCCTCGGGGCAGCTTGCCAGGGCGCTCTACGATGCCACCGAGGGCAATCCGTTCTTCGTGGAGGAGCTCCTTCGCCTGCTGGTGGCCGAGGGGCTACTCGAGCGGCCCGGGGCCCTCCTTTCCGGCGAGGTGCCGGTCCCTGACAGCGTCCGGGAGGCCATCAACAGGCATCTGGCGCCGCTCCCGGACGACGTCGTCGGCGTGCTGCGGCTCGCCGCTGTGCTCGGCAAGGAGTTCACCTTCGCCGCGATCGAGCGTGTCTCGGACCTGCCGCCGGACCAGCTCTTGGAGGTACTCGATCGGGCGACGTCCAGCGGCCTGGTGGCCGAGGTCGTAACGGTGCTCGGTCGCTACCGGTTCGTCCACGCCCTGGTTCGGGAGGTGCTCTACGACGGCCTCGGCTCCAGCGCAAAGGTGGAATTGCACAGACGGGCGGCGGAGGGGCTCGAGTCGCTCTATGCGGACGACCCCGAGCCGCACCTGGCGGAGCTCGCTCACCACTTCCTGCTGGCCGCACCCGGGGGCGATCTCGAGCGCGCGATCGACTACACCGCCCGTGCCGGCGACCGAGCCATGGCACTGCTGGCGTTCGAGGAGGCCGTGCGCCACTACCGGCGCGCCCTGGATGCGCTCGAGCGCCGGGAATCCCCTGATCCGGCCGCCCGGCGGGACCTGCTGCTGGAGCTCGGAGCGGCGCTGCGAAAGGCGGGTGACCCCGTCGAGGCGAAGGCGGCGTTCCGCGACGCCGTGGATCTCTCGCGGAGGCTCGGCGAGGCGCAGAAGCAGGCTCAGGCGACGCTCGGCTTCGCGGGCCGCTACTGGACCACCGGCGTCGTCGACGAGTCGGTGATCGCGATGCTGGAGGATGCCCTGGCGGCCCTCGGCGACGACGACTCGCTGCTGCGCGCGGCCCTGCTCGCTCGTCTCGCGACCGAGGTCTACTACTCCCCGCCTCGTGAGCGGGCGGAGGCGCTCAGCGCCGAGGCCGTGGAGATCGCGCGCCGGATAGGCGACGACGGGCCCCTAGCTGCGGTGCTCGACGCCCGGCTCGGCGCCACCTGGGCGCCCGACAACCTGGACGAAAGGCTGCGCCTCTCGGAGGAGGTCGTGCAGCTGGCCGAGCGGGCGGGGGACAAGGAGACCGCCCTGCGAGTCCGGGCCTTCCACGTCACCTGCCTGCTGGAGGCCGGCGACGTCGCGAGCTCCGACGCCGAGCTGGAGGCGGCCCGCCAGCGCGCGGAGTATCTGCGTCAGCCGCGCTATCTGTGGCACGTAACCGGACTGAGGGCGTTGCGCGCCCTGATGGCAGGACGGCTGGCGGACGCCGAGTCGCTCATGGAGGAGGCCCTCGAGGCCGGCCGGCACGCCGACGAGCGCATCGCCCGCCACCTCTATGGCATACAGCTCACGACGCTCCGCTACGCGCAGG
Source organism: Thermoleophilaceae bacterium (assembly GCA_035264265.1). Classification (GTDB taxonomy): domain Bacteria; phylum Actinomycetota; class Thermoleophilia; order Solirubrobacterales; family Thermoleophilaceae; genus DASXBA01. Next base: position 35,713 of record DATFQM010000068.1, on the reverse strand, counting down.
GTCGGCTCGAGGAGCTCGAGCCCATCATCAGCGCCTTCGTCGACCGGTACCCGCACCTGCACGGGTGGCGCTCCACACTCGCCCTGCTCTACGCGGAGCTTGGTCGTCAGGGGAGGGCAGAGGCCGAGCTGGAGATGGTGGGAGCGGGCGGCTGGGTAGAGCTCCCCCGCGACAGTGCATGGCTCCTGACCCTCTGCCGCGCGGCAGACGCCCGCTCGAGGCTGGGTGCCGCGGAAGGCGTGGAGACGCTCTACGAGCTCCTGGTGCCCTACCGGTCCCGCAACGTCGTGCTCGGGCGGGTGGCGAGCATGGCGATCGGATCAGCCGCCCGCCACCTGGGGCAGCTCGCGACCACCCTGTCTCGCTTCGACGAGGCCGCGCAGCATTTCGAGGCCGCGCTCGACATGAACAGGCGAATGGGCGCGCGCCCCTGGCTGGGGCTCACGGAGTGCGACTACGCGCGCATGCTGCGTGTCCGCGACCGCGGCCACGACAGGCGCCGGGCCGGCGAACTGGTGCAGCACGCGCTCCAGACCGCCGACGAGCTCGGCCTGGGCTTGCTGGAGAAGCACGCCCGCGCGCTCGAGGAGGAGCGGTGAGCCAGGGCGAGACGCCCGATCGCACCACCGCCCTCACCCTATTCACGGTGATCGGGAGACCTCGCGCCACTGTCTGGCTGCGCCTCATCTTCTGGCTCGCCACCAAGCTCCCGCTGCCACGCTGGACGCTACTCCGGCTGAAGCTGATCCACTACGCGCGCTGGTCGATCCTCTCCCGAGAGGGGCTTCGACGCCCCTACCTGTTCTTCGAGAGCAACTTCAACGGCAGCCCGGACGCCTATGTCGAGGCCTTCTCGTACGCGTTCCCGCTCGGCATGCGGGCGATCTGGGGCAGCTCGCAGTGCTTCCCAGGGCCGACCCCGGTGGAAACGCTGAGGAAGTGGATCAGGCGTGGACAGCATCACGAGCAGCACTACTACTGCGCCTACCCCGACGCGAGCACCAGGGAGGTGCTGGCCGGCCTCGAAGTCAGGCGCCGCGTCGGGGAGCTCGTCTCCCGGACCCAGGGCGCGGATCCTGCCGAGTTCGCGAAAGAGTACGGAGCGCTCGTCTCCGGCCTGCAGTGGGACATCTGACGTGAGCGACGCGCGAGGACAAGCGCGGGCCCTGACCGTGCTGACTCCCGTCGCGCGGGGACGAACGCCCGACCTTCGCAAGACACTCGAGCGCCTCCCCCCGGGCGAGCTGAGCCCGCTCGCGAGGCTGCCTGGCACGCATTTCGCCCGCTTCGCGATCGTCACCGACCTCGGCGGCGACCAGCTCCTGTTCAGCAGCACGTTCGACGTGCACCCGCCCGGCTACCTGGGGGAGATCTGCTCGCGGATGCCCGAGGAGGCCGACGAGATCTGGAGCCATTGCGACGGGTACCCCGGCACGGCTGATCCCGAGGGCTTCGTCCAGTACCTGGAGCGCCATCGAGTGAAGACGACCCTCTTCGTCGCCGCGTACCCCGACGCCACGCTTGATGACGTGCGCGACGCGCTGGCCCTGCGGGCGCGCCTCGCCGAGTTCGTCGCGCCGGCGCAGTCGATGACTCCGGAGGAGCTGCAGGCGGCCTTCCATGAGAGGGTCCTCGTCGAGCCCCGGGAGAGACAGGTTGTCCGCTCCGGCTAGCGTCGACCAGGGCGACCTGCAGGGGAACGTCCTCTGCGGCTACGGCAACTCCTTTCCGCATGGGCTCTACGCCTTCGTGCAGGTTGGGGACGGCGCGGCGGGCCGGCGGCTGCTGGGCGAGCTCGCGGAACAGGTGACCGACGCAGTGCCCTGGCGGACCAAGCCGGAGCGGACGGTGAACGTGGCGCTCACCCACATCGGCCTGGCGAACCTCGGAGTGCGCGAGGAGCTCCTCCGCAGCTTCCCGCCGGAGTTCCAGGCCGGTATGGGCTCGCGCGCCGGGCAGCTCGGCGACACGGGCCGCAGCTCCCCGGATTGCTGGGACGAGGGGCTGCGCCCCGGCAAGCTCGAGCTACTCGTGACGAGCGTCGCGCAGAGCCCGGGCGGCCGCGCCCGGCTGCGCGACTGGCTGCGCAGGCGGGTCGCGCCGGAGCCAGGCCTGTCGATCGTCAACGAGCAGGAGGCCGACCTGCTCGGCAACCCCGCTGAGAACGAGGCCGTTCGCGAGCACTTCGGCTTCGCGGACGGGCTCTGCCAGCCCACCATCGAGGACGAGCGGGCGGGCCCCAACTACCAGAAGGGCCGCGGCACCCCCATGCGATTCGGGCGCTGGGCCGACCTGGCGCCCGGCGAGTTCGTGCTCGGCTATCGGGACGAGGACGGCCTCGTGGCCGATGCCCCGGCGGAGCCCCTGCGCCAGAGCGGGACCTTCACGGTGGTTCGAAAGCTCTACCAGGACGTGGGCGCCTTCAACTCCTACCTGAGCGAGGCCGCGCAGCGGCGCGACATTCCGGAGGAGCTGCTCGCCGCGAAGATCGTTGGTCGCTGGCGTAACGGCGCGCCGCTGTCACTCGCGCCCGACCGCGAGGACCCCTCGCTCACCATGGGCGGGAAAAGGCAGGACCGGCTGAACGACTTCCGCTACTCCTCCGACGGCAAGGGACTGAAGTGCCCAATCGGGGCCCACATCCGCCGGGCCAACCCGCGCGACGCGCTCGGCTGGCGCGGGGCGCTCAGCAAGCGGCACCGCATCATCCGTCGCGGGATGCCCTACGGCCCGAGGTTCGAGGACCGGCCCGCGCAGCTTCGCGACGCGGACCGGGGGCTAATGTTCGTCTGCTACCAGGCGAGCATCGAGCGCCAGTTCGAGCTCGTCCAAGCCCGCTGGCTGGCCGACGGAGATGCCTTCGGGCTCGGCTCCGACAGGGACCCGCTGGTGACCGAGGACCCCAACGGCAAGATGACCGTCCAGGGCAAGCCGCCGAAGTTCCTCGCCTCCCTCCCCTCGTTCGTGACCACGAAGGGCGGCGACTACTTCTTCACGCCCGGCGTCAAGGTCCTGCGCGCGCTGGCCTCCGGCGAGCTCGGAGGAGCGTGAGCCGCAAGCAGCTGGCCCACTTGTTCGGGCTGCTTACGCCACCTGCCGCATTCGCTCTGGCCATCTGGGAGGGCGCCGTCGGCACGGGAGACCTCGCGCTGCTGGTCGTGATGTACCTTCTAACCGGCTTCGGGATCACCGTCGGCTTCCACCGGCTGCTGACGCACCGCTCGTTCGCCACTCATCCGCCCGTGGCCTACCTCCTCGCCGGGCTGGGCTCGATGGCGCTGCAGGGATCGGTGATCGATTGGGTCGCGGACCACCGCAAGCACCACGCTCATGCGGACCGCCCCGGCGACCCCCACTCCCCGAACCTCGACGACGGCGTGCTTCGCAGCCTCTGGCACGCGCATGTCGGCTGGCTCTTCACGGGCCAGGGCCGAGCGGACCACGAGCGTTACACGCCGGACCTGCTGGAGGACCCGGGCATGCGGGCGATCGACCGCTGCTTCGTTGCCTTCGTGGGCCTCTCCTTCGCGTTTCCGTTCGCGCTGGGTGGGCTGAGCGGTCTGCTCTGGGGCGGCTTCGTGCGGATCTTCCTGTTCCACCACGCGACCTTCAGCATCAACTCGATCTGCCACTTCTTCGGCCGGCGCCGCTTTCAGGTGGACGACCGCTCCGGCAACGTCCTCTGGCTCGCGCCCCTATCACTCGGCGAGTCCTGGCACCACAACCACCATGCCTTCCCTCGCTCGGCCGCCCATGGCCTGCGCTGGTGGGAGTTCGATCCCTCCGCCCTGTTGATCCGCGCGATGCGCCGTGTGGGGCTCGCCTGGAACGTGGTGCTGATCAGCCCGGAGCGGCAGCGGCAGAGACTGGCCGCCATAGAATCTGGTTCGTGAGCGACCATCGGCTTCCGGAGTCCGACCGGCCGTGGGTCATGCGCACCTACGCCGGGCACTCCACGGCCAAGGAGTCAAACGAGCTGTACCGCAAGAACCTGGCCAAGGGCCAGACCGGGCTCTCGGTGGCCTTCGACCTTCCCACGCAGACCGGCTACGACCCGGACGACGAGCTGTCCCGAGGCGAGGTGGGCAAGGTGGGCGTGTCGATGGCGCACAAGGGCGACATGCACACGCTCCTCGACGGCATCCCGCTCGATGAGATGAACACGTCGATGACGATCAACGCCACGGCCGCGTGGCTGCTGGCCCTCTACATGACCGTCGCGGAGGAGAACGGGCTCGACGCCCAGGGCCTCCAGGGCACGACCCAGAACGACATCATCAAGGAGTTTCTCTCACGCGGCACCTACGCCTTCCCGCCCGAGCCGTCGATGCGGCTGATCGCCGACACCATCGCCTTCACGGTCGACCGGGTGCCCAAGTGGAACCCGGTGAACATCTGCCCCTACCACCTCCAGGAGGCCGGGGCCACGCCCGTCCAGGAGATCGCCTATTCGCTCTCGACGGCGATCGCGGTGCTCGATCGCGTCCGGCCGCGGGTGCCCTCTGAGGCCTTTCCGCGGGTCTTCGGCCGCATCTCGTTCTTCGTCAATGCCGGGATCCGATTCATCGAGGAACACGCCAAGTTGCGTGCGATGGCTCGGTTGTGGGAGGACATCGGGCGTGAGCGCTACGGGGTTTCGGACGAGAAGTTCCTGCGCTTTCGCTACGGCGTTCAGGTCAACTCGCTGGGCCTCACCGAGGCGCAGCCCGAGAACAACGTCATCCGCATCGTGCTGGAGGCGCTCGGCGTCACACTCGGCCGAAACGCCCGCGCCCGAGCGATCCAGCTCCCTGCCTGGAACGAGGCCCTCGGCCTGCCGCGGCCGTGGGACGAGCAGTGGTCCCTGCGGATCCAGCAGATCCTCGCCTACGAGACGGACCTGCTCGAGTACCTCGACATCTTCGAGGGCTCCAAGGTCATGGACGGCCTGGTCGAGGAGCTCAGTGAGGGCGCCCGGGCCGAAATGGAGATCGTCGAGGAGCACGGCGGCGCGGTGGAGGCGGTTTCCTACATGAAGACGCAGCTCGTCGAGTCGCACCGCGCTCGGGTGCGGCGGATCGAGTCGGGCGAGCAGCGGGTGGTCGGACAGAACTGCTACATCGAGCACGAGCCCTCGCCGCTCCAGGACGGCGAAGACGGCGGCATCCTGAGGGTCAACCCCAAGATCGAGCAAGCAGCGATCGAGGCCGTGCGAGCCTGGCGCTCCCAGCGCGATCAGGCGGCCGTTGACGCGGCGCTCCGCGACCTGGCCGACGCCGCGGCCGACGAGTCCGCCAACGTCATGCCCGCCACGCTGGCCTGCGCCCGGGCCGGAGCCACGACGGGCGAGTGGGCGGCCGCGCTCCGAGAAGTCTTCGGCGAGTACCGGGCACCCACCGGGGTGGCGGACGCGGCAGCCGCTCCTACCGACGACCCGGCCTTGGCCGAGCTGCGCGACCGCGTCGAGCGAGTGTCCGAGGCGCTCGGTCGCAGGATCAAGATCCTGGTCGGCAAGCCCGGCTTGGACGGCCACTCGAATGGCGCGGAGCAGATCGCGGTGCGCGCGCGGGATGCAGGGATGGACGTGGTCTACGAGGGGATTCGGCTGTCTCCAGCGCGGATCGCGCGCACGGCCGTGGACGAGGGCGTGCACGTGGTGGGGCTCTCGATCCTGTCCGGCTCGCACGCCGAACTGATCCCAACCGTGCTGCGCGAGCTGGAGGAGGCCGGAGCCAACGTACCGGTCGTGGTTGGCGGGATCATTCCGCCGGCGGACGCGCGCACCCTGTTGGACGCGGGCGTGGCGCGCGTCTACACGCCCAAGGACTTCGAGGTGAGCCGCATCATGGGCGACATCGTGGACCTCGTGGCCGAGCACCACGGCGTGGCGGCGACGCCGGCGTAAAGCCTCCGGGTCGTCCGCTTCACCTGGCGTCAGGTCGTCGACAATCCCGACAGGGTGGCCGCCACGCTCGGCCAGCTTGTCGTCTAGCGTCCGCGCCCGATGGTCAGCTCTGACCCGAGTGAGTTGGGGCGGCGCCTGCGCGAGCGCGGCCGTTCGGCTGCCCCGGCCGCCCTGAACCTGATCGAGGACCGCTCACCGGAGGGGCGCGAGCGGAGCGCGCGGCTGCTCGCCGAGGTCGCGCCGGCGGCGCTCGGGGGAGAGGCGGCCGCCCATCTCATCGGGATCACCGGGCCGCCCGGCGCGGGCAAGTCCACGCTCCTGTCGGCGCTCGTCGAGGAGTGGCGGCGCCGCGAACGCACCGTTGCCGTGCTCGCGGTCGATCCCTCTTCGAAGCGCTCCGGCGGAGCGCTGCTCGGTGACCGGGTGCGAATCGACCACGACCCGCGGGACGACGGCATCCTGATCCGCTCCACGGCCGCCGGCGGGCGGCTGGGCGGCCTCGCCGCTCCCACTCGCGAGGCGTCGGACGCCCTGGCCGCGGCCTTCGACATCGTCGTCGTGGAGACGGTCGGCGTGGGGCAGGCGGAGACCGACGTCGAGGATGTCTGCGACACCATCGCCGTGGTTGTGCAGCCCGGGTCCGGCGACACGCTTCAGTTCATGAAGGCGGGAATCATGGAGGTGCCGGACGTGCTGGTGGTGACGAAGGCCGACCTCGGGGACGTAGCCCGCCGCGCGCGCCGCGACCTCGTCCAAGCCCTTGGCGCCCTCGGCTCGCAGGAGGTGCCGGTGATCACCGTGTCCTCGCTGCCACCTCCCTCCGGCATCGACGAGCTGGCGGACGCGCTCGACGCCCACCGCGCCGGGCTCGACCTGCACCGGCGGCGGGTACGCGCGCGCCGGCTCAGCGCCGTGCGGGAATTCGCGGCCGAGCACGGGGAGGCCGCACTCCGGGCCGCGGGCGGGCAGCGCGGGGCGGAGGCGTTCCTCGCTGGGCGGGACGAGGCGGCGTCCGTCGACGAGCTCCTGCAGGCGCTCGCGCACCGGGCCGCCGCGCCCGGATGAGGCGGCTGCTCGTCCAGGCTCTGTTGCTTGCCGCGGTCTTCGCGATCACCGCCGGCGTCGCGAAGCTCGCGGGAGCGGCCAACCTCGGCGTGGCGCTCGGGATCGGCCAGATCGCGTTCGCCATCGCGCTGGTCGTGTTGCTGCTTCGCTTCTAACACCGGCGGTCTCGGCGGTCGCGGAGGTGGGCCAGACCAGGCTGGGCTGCACCACCGCGGCGCACGTCGAGCCGCAGCCCTACCCGAGCTCTAACGCGGCTTCAGCTTCGCCCAGGTCCTCCGGGGTGTTCACGCTGCACACGATCGCCGGCGGCAGCGCCACGCGCACCGGGTCGAGCGCCTCGACGGTGGCCGTGAGGGCCGCCCCCGCCGGAGCCGCGCGCAGCGCCGCCAGGGCCGCGGGCGCGTACAGCCCCAGCACCGGCTGCAGGACACCCTCCGAGACCGCCACCACGGCCGGGCCGCCCGAGCCCGCCGCGGACAGCAGCGTCCGGCATGCGTCGGGTGTCACGAAGGGCATGTCGGCCGCGCAGACGAGCACCGGCGCATCCGCCCGCTCCAGGGCGTGCACGATCCCGGTCAGCGGGTGGCGGGGCTCCGCGGGCTCTTCCCAGCGCTCGGCGCGCCGGAGCTCCGGCAACTCGGTGTCCGGCTTGCAGACCACTGCGACCCGGTCGCACACCGACCCGAGAGCGGCAACCGGATAGCTCACGAGCGGCCGGTCTCGGAGCAGCACGGCCGGCTTGGAGCCCGGGCCGAGCCGGCGCCCCGCTCCGCCGGCGAGGACGGCCCCGATCACGCGGCTGGTGCAGCTTCGCCCACGGGGCGGCAGACTACGCGAGCCTCTGAGGAGAGCGATGAGCATCGGCGCGGCGCTCGCCGCCTTCGGCGCTCTGGGGACGGCACCGGCGGCGGCCGCACCCATCGGGCCGCTCGGCCAGTCCGGGCGCTGGATCACCGACGCCCGAAGCCGCGTGGTGATCCTGCACGGGTGAACATGGTCTACAAGCGTCCGCCTACCACCCGTTCGCGGCCGGCTTCGATCCGCCCGACGCGCGCTTCCTCGCCAGGGCGGGCCTGAACGGCGTGCGGCTCGGGATCATCTACGCGGGCGTCGAGCCGCGGCCGGGAAGCTATGACGACCGCTAGCTGGACCGCATCGCCAGGACCCTTCACGTCCTCGCCGCGAGCGGATCTTCTCGCAGCTCGACTTCCACCAGGACATGTACAACGAGCGCTTTCAGGGCGAGGGGCTCTCGGACTGGGCGGTGCAGGACGACAGCCTGCCGGCGGAGCCGAGGCCCGGCTTCTTAGGGAACTACGTCGGAATGCCGGCATTGGGGCGTGCGTTCGACCACTTCTGGGCGAACGAGGCGGCCGACGGTGCGCGTCCTGCGCCGGTAGGGTCCCGCCGGCTTGGGGCTCGGGAGCTTCATCTCCGTCGGCCGTTCCCTGGACACCGCACTCGAGCGGGTGGAGCTTGCCGAGCGGCTGGGCTACGAGGCGGTGTACGTGACCCACCTCGCGGCCCGCGACTCGCTCACCACTCTCATGGCGTACGCGTCGCGCACGGAACGGGTCCGGCTGGGTACCGGAGTGATGCCGATCTACTCCCGCAAGGCCGCCACGACCGCGATGTCGGCGGCAACCGTCGACGAGTTCTCGGACCACCGCCTCGTGCTCGGGCTCGGCGTCTCGCACCGGCCGGTCGTACAGGCCTGGTTCGACGAGAAGATCGAGAAGCCCGTTCGCGAGATGCGGCAGTACGTGGGTATCGTCCGTTCGATCCTGCGCGGCGAGAACCCGCCCGAAGGCGGGCGCTTCCGCTCCAGCTTCCACTTCATGGGGTACGAGGCCCGAGCCGACCTGCCAATCTACATCGGGGGGCTGTCGCCTGGAATGCTGCGCCTCGCCGGCGAGATCGCCGATGGGGTCGTGCTGTGGCTGTGCGTTCCGAGCTACGTCGAGGAAGTGGTCGTCCCGACCGTGGCGGAGGGTCGCGAGCGGGCGGGGAAGGGAGTCGAGGGGTTCGACATCGTCGCGGCCGTGCCGGCGGCGGTCACGGGCGAGCGGGACGAGGCCCGCGACAAGCTGCGCCGCAACCTGATCCCCTATTTCCACCTCCCCTTCTACAGGGCGATGATCGAGCGCGCGGGCTTTGGCGACGACGTGGCCGCCGCGGACGAGGGGAAGCCGGTCTCCGACCGCTTCCTGGGCGCCCTCGCCGCGATCGGGGAGCGCGAGGACGCGACCGCGTCGGTCCGGCGCTATCGGGAGGCGGGCGCGACCTCGCCCTGCGTGGGGGCGGTGCCCCGCACGGACTTCGACGCGACGCTCGAGGCGCTCGCGGGAGCGCTCGCCTGACCTCGCGCAGTCATCGGAGCATAATTGAGGCATGGAAGGCTCAGCACCGGATTCCGTTGGTACGCAATCGAGCTGGCTTCGCTGCTACCGCTGCTGGTCGCAGAACCTGGAGGTCCAGCTCCATTACGAGGGGATTCTCAAGGTCGACGCCGCAACGGGCGAGGCCGTGGACCCCGTGGAGGAGGTCCAGGAGGCGGTGGTGCAGTGCCTCGACTGCCTCCACGACCAGCCCCACCTGAGCCTCACCCTCTACGAGGAGAACGGCCGCCGGGTGAGCCGCGTCGAGGCGGTGGAGGATCGCTGGGAGCGGATGGTCACCGGCTCGCCGTTCGTGGCCTCGTGCATGGTCACGGTCGACGCCGACCAGGTGGAGACCTGCTCGGGGCCCGAGGCCGCCGATTCGCTGGCCTTCGGCGCCTTCGGCGACCACGGGACCCGCGAGTTCTTCACACACGTGCGCTTCCATAAGCACGAGGAGGACCGGATCGTGATCCACATGCTGGTCGAGCTCTACGCCCGCAGCGCCGAGGAAGCCACGGACGTCCTCGAGGACGCGTCGCGCGGGACCCTGACTATCACCTCCCTGGCGGAGGAGGACCGCCCGCCGGCCTCGGACGCGGACGAGCAGCACTAGCGGCCGTCTGTCGGCGCCGCTGCTGCACGACGCGGCGACCTGGTCGACCTAGCCATCTGTCACGGTCAAGCTCGACCACGCCCGTTACTGGCCGAGCTGAACGACCTGGCGGGCCGCCAGGTCGGCGATCTGCTCCTCCGTGCGGCCCAGCTCGCGGAGCACCTCGGCGGTGTGCTGGCCAAGGAGCGGCGGCGGCGCAGGGGGCGCGGTCGACGCCCAGATCGGCGAGGCCACCAGGTCGAGGTCGCCAACCGTCGGGTGCTCCACGCTGACGGTGGCCGGGCGGCCGGCCTCGGCCGCCGCGGCCAGGGCCTCTGGGATGCTCCGCACCTTGCCTACCGGGACGCCCGCCTCGTCCAGGGCCGCGACCCAGTCCTCGGCTCCGCGCCCCGCGAAGGCCCGCTCCAGCTCGGGGATCAGCTCGGCCCGGTGCTCCACGCGCCTCGCGTTGGTGCGAAAACGGTCGTCGTCGGCGAGCTCGGGCCGCCCGATCGCGCCGCAAAGCGCCCGGAACAGCCCGTCGTTGGCGGCCGCGACCGCGATCCGGCCGGATGCCGTGGCGAAGTCCTGGTAGGGCACGATGTTGGGGTGGGCGTTTCCGTGCCGCTCAGGCTCCACTCCGGTGACCAGCGCGTTCTGCGCGACGTTCACGAGCCCGGCCAGGCCCGCGTCGAGCAAGGGGACCTCTATCCGCCGACCCCCCTCGCCGCGCAGCGCGGCCAGCACCGCGACAGCCGCATGCAGCGCGGCGAGCACGTCTACGAGTGCCACGCCGACCTTGTGCGGCGGGCCCTCTCGTGGACCCGTGATCGACATCAGGCCGGTTTCGGCCTGCGCGATGAAGTCGTAGCCGGGCCGGTCCGGCGGCCGCCGCTCGGAGCCGAAGCCGGTGATCGAGCAGTACACGACTCCGGGGTTGCGCTCGGCGACCTGCTCGTAGCCCACGCTCAGCCGCTCGGCGCCGCCGACCTTGAAGTTCTCGACCACCACGTCCGCCCGCGCGCAGAGCTCGAGGGCAAGCGCACGTCCGTCGGGGCCGCCGAGGTCGATCGCACAGCTCCGCTTGCTGCGGTTGACCGAGAGGTAGTAGGCCGCCTCTCCCGCCGCGAAGGGCGGCCCCCAGGAGCGCGTCTCGTCCCCCTCCCCCGGGCGCTCGACCTTGACCACGTCCGCTCCGAGGTCGGCGAGCACCATCGTGCAGTACGGCCCCGCAAGCACGCGCGACAAGTCGATCACGCGAAGGCCGTCGAGGGGTGCCGCCTGGTCCGGCATCGCCGGGGATGCTGACAGGGGCTGAGCTCGCCGTGCGGTCCCTGGAGGAGGAGGGAGTCGAGGTCGCGTTCGGGTTGCCAGGCGTGCACAACCTCGACCTGTGGCGGGCGGTCGGCGCGTCGGGGATCCGGCTGGTGGGGGTGAGGCACGAGCAGACCGCCGCCTACGCAGCCGACGGCTACGCGCGCGCGAGCGGCCGGCTCGGCGTGGCGTTGACCACGACCGGGCCCGGCGCCGCCAACACCCTGGCCGCGGTGGGCGAGGCGTGGGCCTCGCGCCAGCCGGTGCTGGTGATCGCCACCGACGTACCAAGCTCCGTGCGCCGCCACGGCGTCTGGCGCGGGTCGCTCCACGAGGCAACCGACCAAGCGGCGATGTTCCGGCCCGTGGTGAAGGGCGCGCTCAGGGTGCGGACGGCCGCCTCGCTGGGCGCCGCCGTCACGGAGTCGGCTCGTCTGGCCCTGGCTCCGCCAAGCCGCCCAGTCTATCTGGAGATCCCCACCGACCTGCTGTCGGTCGAGGTCGGCGAGGCCGCTCCGGCGCCGGAGCCCCGGCCCCGGGCGGGACCCCTCGCCCACGACCGCCTCGTCCAGGCTGCCGACCGGTTCGCGCCCTCGCGTCGCCCCCTCGTGTGGGCCGGGGGCGGCGCGCTCCAGGCCGGGGCGGGCGAGGCGGTGGCCAGGCTGGCCGAGCGGCTCGTAGCGCCCGTGATCACGACCTACTCGGCGCGCGGACTGCTCGCCCCCGACCACCCCTGCCTGGTGAACGCCCCACCGCACGTCCCGGAGGTGGGCGCGCTGTGGGACGAGGCCGACCTGGTGGTCGCCATCGGCACCGACTTCGACGGGCCGATGACCCAGAACTGGGCCATGCCCCAGCCACCGCACCTGATCGCGGTGAACGTCGACGCCGAGGACGCCGCGAAGGCCTACCTGCCCGACCTGACCCTCGAGGCCGACGCCCGCGAGGCCGCCGAGCTCCTGGCGCACAGGATCGAGCCGCGGGGCGGCCTGGAGGCCCTCTCCCGCCGGCTGCGCGAGCTCGACGCCGCGGTTCGGCGTGAGATCGCGAGCAGCGATCCCGAGGCCACTGAGTTCCTCGACTCGTTCGCCGGCGCGCTGCCCGACGAGGCGCTCGTCGTCTGCGACATGTGCATCCCCGGCTACTGGCTCGGAGGCTTCCACCGCCCCCCGGCTCCGCGCAAGCTCGCCTACCCGCTCGGCTGGGGCACGCTCGGCTGCGCCTTCCCGCAGGCGATCGGAGCGGCGCTGGCGGATGCCGGACCGGTGGTCAGCGTCTCGGGCGACGGCGGCTTCCTGTACGCGGCGGGCGAGCTGGCCGCCGCCGCGCAGGAGGCGATCCCGCTCACCGCGGTGATCGTGGACGACGGCGGCTACGGGATGCTGCGCTTCGACCAGGACCGCCGCGGTCTCCCGCGCGAGGGCGTGGACCTGCATACGCCCGACTTCGCCGCGCTCGCCTCGAGCTTTGGGGTGCGCTGCTTCACGGTGGAGGGGCTGGGCGCGGACTTCGCCGCGGCCCTGTCCCGGCAGGTGGCATCCGACGACCCGAGCGTGCTGGTCGCCAAGGCCGCGCTCGCGCCGCCGCCGAACGTGTCGCCTCGCTGGTACCGGCGCGCCTCCGGATAGGCCTTCCGGCAGCGACGATCGAGCCCGGCGGCGGCCGCAGGCTCGCCTACGGCGATTACGGAGATCCCGGCGCCGGACGCTCCCAATCCAGCCGATAGCCGAGGTCGGCCTCGAGCTCGGCGACGTCCATCTGGGCCTTCTGAAGCTTGCCGGAGTAGTCCCAGTTGAGCGCCTGCCAGCGGGTGAACTGGTCCAGCACCCAGATCCCGGACAGGCGGCTGCCGTTTCCGGACTTGCCGTTCCCGCCGAACGGCAGGTGGGCCTCGGCGCCCGAGGTCGAGTTGTTCACCGACACCATGCCGGCGCTTACGCGCTCCCGAAAGCGGAACGCGTGCTTGGGGCTGCTCGTGTAGATCGACGCCGACAGGCCGTATCCGTGTCCATTGGCGAGCTCGATGCCCTCGTCGAGGCTTCCGACGCTCGCGACGCCGACGATCGGGCCGAAGGTCTCGGTCGAGTAGAGATCGTCATCGGCCATGACGCCGTCGACGATCGTGGGGTGGCAGTAGAGCCCGGCCTCGGGATCTCCGAGGAAGCCCTTGCGGGGGTTCGCGGCGGTGATCCTGCCGGTCCCGGTGGAGCCCGAGACCGTGTGGTGGTCGCGGATCAAATCGAGCCAGCCGAGGAACCGCTCGTGGAAGCGCTCGTGGATCATCGGCCCGTAGAGGACCTCGCGCATCGGATCGCCCACGGGCGCCTCCTCCACGGCCCGAGTGAAACGCGCGAGGAACTCGTCGTGCACGGACTCGTGCACGATCGCCGTGCCCAGCGATGTGCAGCGCTGGCCCGCCGTGCCAAACCCCGAGAACAGCGCCCCCTCCACGGCCAGGTCGAGCTCCGCCTCGGGCATGACGACCAGCGGGTTCTTTCCCCCGAGCTCCAGGCAGGGTGACTGGAGGTGGCGCCCGCAGAGGGCACCGATCTCGCGGCCCACGGCGGAGGAGCCGGTGAAGCCGACCTTGTCGAGCACGCCCTCCTCGAGCGCGCGCTCGAGGCCGCCGAAGGTGGTCTCGCCGTCCGCCTGGACGAGCCCGAGCACGCCCTCCGGGACGCCGGCCGCGTGGAACAGGCTCGTGAGGGCCTCGCCGAGCGCCGGTGCGTAGTCGGCGGGCTTCCAAACGACCGCGTTGCCGCAGAGGATCGCCGGCACGAGATACCAGGAGGGGACGGCGACCGGGAAGTTGCCCGCGGTGATCACAGCCACGACCCCCACCGGCGTACGGAACGTGAAGAGCTGCTTGTCCGGCATCTCCGACGGCACCGTCTGCCCGTACAGCCGTCTGCCCTCGGAGAGGAAGAAGTCGCACGTGTCGACCACCTCCTGCACCTCCCCCAGCGACTCCGAGTAGGGCTTGCCGATCTCGCGCGTGACCAGCCTGGACAGCGCCTCCTTGTTCTGCTCGACGAGCCGACCGAGGTTCTTGATCACCCCGCCACGCACCGGCGCTGGCACGCTCTCCCACTCGTGCTGCGCGGCCCGCGCGGCGCGGCAGGCCTCCGTGAAGCCCTCGGGGTCGGAAAGCGGAACCTCGGCTACGAGGTCGTCTAGGTGTGCCGGGTTGCGGGACTCGATGCGCCGCCGGGTCTCCGCGACGGTGGCCATCCCCGTAGCGTACTCAGCGCGAGCCTAGCCGCTCCTCGAGCGCCGCGAGCTGCCTGCGCAGCTGCTGCGGTAGCCGCTCCCCGAAGCGCGCGAGGTGCTGGTGGATCGACGGGAGCTCGTTCCTCCACTCCTCGGGATCGACCCTGAGCAGCCGGGCCATGTCCTCCTCGCTCACGTCGAGCCCGTCGGTGTCGATCGCGTCCGTGGTAGGGACGAGACCGATGGGAGTGTCCTCCGCCGGGGCCTGGTCGTCGCAGCGGCGGAACACCCAGGCGAGCACGCGGCTGTTCTCGCCGAATCCCGGCCAGAGGAACCCCTCACCGCCGTCCTTGCGGAACCAGTTCACGTAGAAGATCCTCGGCAGCTTCGACTCCTCGGCCTGCTCGCCGATCGCCAGCCAGTGTCCGAAGTAGTCGGCCATGTGGTAGCCGCAGAACGGCAGCATCGCGAACGGGTCGTGGCGGAGCTCGCCGACGTTGCCCGCCGCGGCCGCCGTCTTCTCGGACGACATGATCGCCCCCATGAACACGCCGTGCTCCCAGTCGAACGCCTGGCGCACGAGGGGCACCACCCTGGCGCGCCGGCCGCCGAAGAGGAACGCGTCGATCGGCACCCCCGCTGGATCCTCCCACTCCGGGGCGATGGACGGACACTGTGCCGCCGGCGTCGTGAAGCGCGCGTTGGGATGGGCCGCCGTCCGATCGGAGTCCGGCGTCCAGTCCTCGCCGCGCCAGTCGATGGCGTGCGGCGGCGGCTCGCTCATACCCTCCCACCACACGTCGCCGTCGTCGGTGCGAGCGCAGTTGGTGAAGATCGAGTTCTCGCGCACTGTGGCCATTGCGTTCGTGTTCGTCTTCTCGCTCGTGCCGGGCGCCACGCCGAAGAAGCCGGCCTCCGGGTTGATCGCATAGAGGCGGCCGTCAGGGCCGAACTTCATCCAGGCGATGTCGTCGCCGATCGTCTCGATCTTCCAGCCCTCGAGGGTGGGAATCAGCATCGCCAGGTTCGTCTTGCCGCACGCCGACGGAAAGGCGCCGGCGATGTGCTTCACATCGCCCTCCGGTGAGGTGACCTTGAGGATCAGCATGTGCTCGGCGAGCCAACCCTCGTCACGCGCCATCACCGAGGCGATCCGCAGTGCGAAGCACTTCTTGCCGAGCAGGGCATTGCCTCCGTAGCCGGAGCCGTAGGACCAGATCTCGCGCGTCTCAGGGTAATGAACGATCCATTTGTTCTCGGAGTCCGCGGGCCATGGCACCTCCGCGCGGCCGTCCACGAGTGGATAGCCGACCGAGTGCAGGCAGGGCACGAACTGCCCATCCGCCCCGAGCACCTCGAGGGCGCCGGTGCCCATCCGGGTCATGATCCGCATCGACGCCGCGACGTAGCCGGAGTCCGTGAGCTGAACCCCGACGTGAGCGATGGGCGAGCCCAGCGGGCCCATCGAGAACGGCACCACGTACATCGTCCGGCCACGCATCGAGCCGCGGAACAGCCCGGTCAGGGTCTCCTGCATCTGGCCCGGGTCGCGCCAGTTGTTGTTGGGGCCCGCCTGGTCCTGTTTCTCGGAGCAGATGAAGGTGCGGTCCTCGACCCGCGCGACGTCGCTCGGATCTGAGCGCGCGAGGTAGGAATTAGGGCGCCTTCCGGCCGACAGCCGCTCGACCGTGCCCGCCTCGACGAGCTCGGCACACAGGCGGTCGTACTCCTCTGCCGATCCGTCGCACCAGTGGATGGAGTCAGGCTTGGTGAGCTCGGCCACCTCCTCCACCCAGCGAAGCAGATTCGCGTTGGTGGTCGGGGCGGTAGCGGTCGTCTGCTCTGCCATGTCTGAAGTCAGGTGCTCCTCGTTCGGGTTCCGGAACGCGGGCGCAAAGGCTACCCGGCCGTTCCCGCAGGCCGCCTCCTAGACTGGGGCGGCATGCGGGCGGTGCTCCGCTTCGTAGCCTCCGTTCTGATGGTGAGCGGAGCCCTGCTGATCGTCGACGCCGGGCTGACGATCGCCTGGCAGGAGCCCGTCTCCGCCTTCCTCCAGAACCGCCAGCAGGCCAAGCTCGAGGACCAGCTCATGCATCTGCCTGCGCGGCTGCACAGGCAGAGCCTCTTCAAGCCGCTGAAGGGCGATGCGATCGGCGAGATCGAGCTCCCGGCCATCCACAAGAACGCCTTCCTGGTCCAGGGGACGGACACCGCCTCCCTGCGCAAAGGCCCGGGCCACTACCCCGACACACCCCTTCCCGGGAAGCGCGGCACCGTCGCCATAGCCGGCCACCGCACCACCCATGGCGCGCCTTTCCGCCACGTAGACGACCTGAAACGCGGCAACAGGGTCGTGCTCGCCATGCCGTATGGGAGCTTCGTCTACAAGGTTCAGGGGACCCGGATCGTCGGCCCCAAAGCGATCTGGATCAAGCGCAGGGTTGGCTACAACCGGCTCGTGCTGACGGCCTGCCACCCGCTCTACAGCGCGGCGCGGAGGGTCGTGGTCTTTGCGCGTTTCGTGCGTCGGGAGCGCGCCAGGGTGGTCCGCTGAAGCACGGTGACGGGACCGCTCCGTTCTCGACCTGGGACTCGTCGCGAGACTCGAAGAAGAGAACCAGGACGACCAGCAGCGCGATCGAGACCGCGAGCACGGCCAGCCAGTAGAGGACCTTGCCGAGAAGCCGCACGGACGTACGGCAGTCAGGAGGCGTCCGGCCTGCGGGGCACCAGCACCGACCGCTTGAACTCCGCGACGAGCGTCCCGTCCTGCTTGTAGACGCGGGTGTGCACGCGCACCACGCCGCGATCCGCCTTCGACTGCGAGGGCTTGAGGTCCAGTACCTCGGACTCCGCGAACAGCGTATCCCCGTGAAAGACCGGCGCGGGATGCGAGAGTTCCTCCGTCGCGAGGTTCGCAATCGCCTTTCCGGAGACGTCCGGCACTGACATGCCGAGGGCCAGCGCATACACGAGCGGACCGACCACGACGTTCCGGCCCTGCTGGGATTCGGCGGCGTAGACGTCGTTGATGTGGAGCGGGTGGTGATTCATCGTCAGGAGGCAGAACAGGTGGTCGTCCGCCTCCGTGACGGTCTTCGCCGGCCAATGCTTGTAGACGGCGCCAACCTCGAAGTCCTCCAGGTAGCGCCCGTAGGGCCGCGCACCCGATGCCTCGCGCTCCGCCTGGTCCGTGCTGATCACGTGTTCGGCCATTCGTCCCTTCTACTCGTTTCGAGGGGCGCGTAATGGTACGGACGGAGGGGAAGATTCACCTACCCGGCGCAGAGAGCGCGCCGCCGAGGCGCTTTCGCGGTCGACGAGCGAGCCGGCCTCGGCGTGGCCAGCCGACGCCGGAACGCTAGTCTGGCGGGCCGGATGAGAACGCCGCGCCACTTCTTCGAGCCGCTCGCCATCGGGGCGCCGGACCCCATCCGCGAGGTCCCCATCAAGCCCTCGCGGATGATCCACTTCCTCGACTTCTCGAACGACAAAATGGCTGCCAAGGCGCCCGAGATCGCCCGGCAAACCGACATTCTCCTCGGCAATCTCGAGGATGCCGTGCCGGTGGACCGCAAGGAGGCGGCCAGGGAGGGACTGTTACGGGTGGCCAAGGAGGCCGACCTGGGCGACACGGCGCTCTGGACGCGCGTCAACAGCCTCGAGAGCCCCTGGATGCTGGACGACCTCACCCGGCTCGTCACCGAGATCGGCGACAAGCTCGAGGTGATCATGGTCCCCAAGGTGGAGGGGCCCTGGGACATCCATTACGCCGATCGGCTGCTCGCCCAGCTCGAGGCCAAGGCGGCCCTCGAGCGGCCGTTGCTCGTTCACGCCATCCTCGAGACCGGCATCGGGGTGGTGAACCTGGAGCAGATCGCCACCGCCAGCCCGCGGATGCAGGGGATGAGCTTCGGCCCCGCGGACCTGGCCGCCTCGCGCCGCATGAAGACGACCCGCGTGGGCGGCGGTCATCCGGGTTACCGAGTGATCGAGGATCCGGACCCGGAAGACCCCGAGGCGCCACGGGCCACCGCGCAGCAGGACCCCTGGCACTACTCCGTCGCGCGCATGGTGGACGCCTGCACATCGGCCGGCATCCTGCCGTTCTACGGCCCCTACGGCGACATCAAGGACGTGGAGGGCTGCGAGACCCAGTTCCGGGCGGCCTTCCTGCTCGGCTGCGTGGGCGCCTGGTCGCTGCACCCGGTCCAGATCGAGATCGCCAGGAAGGTGTTTTCCCCCGACCCGGAGGAAGTCGCTTTTGCCAAGAAGGTGATCGAGGCTATCCCGGACGGCCGCGGCGTCCACATGATCGACGGCAAGATGCAGGACGACGCCACCTGGAAGCAGTGCAAGGTGATGGTCACGCTCGCCGAAATGCTGGCCAAGAAGGACCCCGAGCTCGCCGAGGCCTACGGGTTCGCGAACGACGGCAAGCCCGGCGCCGCAGTGCAGAGCGCGACCTGAATAAGGTTCCGCGCCGCCCCAGAATGCGCTTTTACGAGTACGAGTCACGCAAGATCGTCGAGCAGTCGGGGATCCCGGTCACGAAGTACGGCTTCGTCACCACGGCCGAGGAGGCAAAGGCGACCGCCGCCGAGATCGGCGGGCCGGTGGTGATCAAGTCGCAGGTGCTGTCGGGCGGCCGGATGAAGGCCGGCGGTGTCCAGTTCGCGGATACGCCCGAGGCGGCCGAGGCGCACGCCAGGAACGTGCTGCAGCTCGAGATCGGGGGCCAGATGCCGAAGGGGGCGCTCGTCGATCCCCGGGCCGAGGTGCAGCGGGAGTTCTACGCCGGGGTCGTCTGGGACGGCACCCGCAAGCAGCCTCTGCTCCTGTTCTCGGACATGGGCGGCATCGACATCGAGGAGGTCGCGGAGAAGCACCCCGACCACGTCGGGCGCGGCCACTTCTCGAACCTGCTTGCCTTCTCCGACTTCCAGGCCAAGCAGGCGATCGCCTCCGTGGGCGTCACGGGCTCGGCTCTGAACCGCCTCACGCCCATCCTCTCCAACCTCGCCCGGCTGTTCTGCGAGCGCGACATGACGCTGGCCGAGATCAACCCGCTCGCGCAGCTCGAGGACGGCAGCTTCGTGGCGCTCGACGCCCACATCGAGATGGAGAACGAGGCCCGCCCGCGCCAGAAGGCGCTGCTCGACGAGCTCGGGATCCCCGATCAGGACCTGCGGGAGGCCCGTGAGCCGAGCGACTTCGAGGCAAACGTTAGGGCGATCGACGCTGCCGACCACCGCGGCGTGATCCAGGGCAAGGACACGGGCTTCCACGGCAACCTGGGCCTGGTGATCGGCGCCGGCGGCGGATCGCTGACGCTCACCGACGCGGTCCGCTCTCAGGGCGGGAAGCCCGCGAATTACGCGGAGATCGGCGGCAACCCCTCCGTGGCCAAGGCCTGCGGGCTCGCCCGGGAGGTCCTCAAGAAGGACGGCGTGGACAAGATCGCGGTGATGATGTCGATCGTCTCCAACACCAGGGTCGACATCGTGACGCGCGGGGTCATCAAGGCCTGCCTGGAGCTCGACAAGGACCCAGCGGAGACGATCGCGATCTTCCGGATCCCCGGCGCGTGGGAGGAGGAGGGGGTCAAGATCCTCGACAAGTACGGCATCGAGTACTGCGACCGCTCGGTGTCAATGCATGAGGCGGCCGGGCGGGCTGTGGAGAAGGTGCAGGGATGAGGAGGCTGGCAGCTGGCAGCTGGCAGCTGGCAGAGCTTTATCTCGGCGTCGGCTTCTTGATCAGGCCGTTCAGCGCTCGGGCCGTCTGCTCGAGCCACTTCGTGTACTCCGGGGGGAGCAGGCCGCGCTCCTCCGCTCTCAGGAGCCAGTGCTCGATTTCGTACAGCGAGCCGCGGGCCATGAATAGGAGCCTGCGGCGGTCTGGGGCGTGCCAACGCCCAGCTGACTCGGCCACGTTCGCACCGATCGAGTCGGCCGCGCGTACGAGTTGCACACCCAGCGTCCAACGCTCGAACGAGCCCCAGCGAGCAACGTCCTCGTACAGCCGGTCGGCGCCCTCCACGGACCGCTGGTACGCCGCAAGATTCCGAAAGCCGGAATTGCCCACGTCAGGAGAAGGCGGTTCGACCGAGCCCTCGCCCCTCTCTGCCAGCCGCCAGCTGCCAGCTGTCAGCCCAGCAGTTGAATGAGCATCCTCCTCAGGACCAACTTCACCTTCATCGTCCAGGGCATCACGGGGCGGGAAGCCGTGAATTTGACGCGCGAGTGCCTCGACTACGGCTCGAGGATCGTCGGCGGTGTGACACCCGGGCGCAAGGGCCGCGACGTGCACGGCGTGCCCGTCTACGACACCGTTCAGCAGGTGGTCCAGGCGGAGGGCGCGGTGCCCGACGGCTCGGTCGTCACCGTCCCCCCAGCGTTCACCAAGGACGCCGTGGTCGAGGCGATCGAGAACGGGATCAAGCTGATCGTGGTCGTGACCGAGCGTATCCCGCGCCGCGACGTGGCCCAGATGGTGGAGCTCGCCGGCATGCGCGGAGCGCGCATCATCGGCCCCAACTGCCTCGGGATCGTGGCCCCTGACGTGGCCAAGATGGGTGGCATCGGCGGTCCCGCCAGGGACACCCGCAAGGCCTATGCCCCCGGTCCGGTCGGGGTCATGTCGCGCTCCGGCGGCATGACCACCGAGATCTCCTCCACCCTCACCGCCGCCGGGGTCGGCCAGTCGACGGCCGTCTCGATCGGCGGCGATGCCATCATCGGCTCCACCTACGCGGAGCTGATGCCGCTCTTCGAGGCCGACCAGCAGACGGAGGCGATCGTCATCTACACGGAGCCCGGTGGGCGGATGGAGGCGCAGCTCGCGGACTGGCTCAAGGAGAACGACTCGCGGCTCCCGATCGTCGCGTTCATGGCCGGCCGCTTCATGGACGAGGAGGAGATGAAGGGGATGAGCTTCGGGCACGCCGGGACGATCGTCGAGGGCAAGGAGGACACGGCGACAGAGAAGATCGCCCGGCTCGAGGCAGCGGGAATCCCCGTGGTCGAGCGGATCGATGAGATCCCCGATGCCCTCAAGCGGAAGCTGTCCGAGAGGGCACACGCGTAGCGATGCCCGGAATCTTCATCGACGTCGAGCTCTCGGAAGAGGCGCGCTCGGACGCCGAGCTCGCGGAGAAGCTCGAGGAGGTCTGCCCGGTGGACATCTTCTCCGCGAGGAACGGCCACGCCGAGGTGGTCGAGGAGAACCTCGACGAGTGCGTGCTCTGCGAGCTCTGCGTCAACGCCGCGCCCCCCGGCGCCGTCCGGGTCAAGAAGCTCTACGACGGGACGGCCCTCGAGCGCTAGGGGACGTGGCGCTAGCCGGTCGCGATGGGACGGTCGGCGGTGGGTGGGCTTCGTAAGCCTGGCTAGGCGCGCGACCGGGCCTGCTGACGCCCGATCACGTTGCCGAGCAACTTGATGACGGTGGGGTCGCCGCTGATGCGAACGTGGCCGTGGTCGTAGGCCTCCGCCCAATGACGCAACCGACCCTCGCTCGCGAGCTCGTTGAAGTGCGAGCGGGCGACCGAGATGTCGATGCGCGCGTCACCTGCGGGATCGCGGTCGATGCGCGGGCCGGGCACCTCGACCCGCCAGATCGGCGCGTCGCCGCCGCGCGCACGAAGCTCCAGCTTGATCACGAGCTTGAGCTGCTTGAGGGCCGGTAACTCCTCCTGCAGCCGCCCGACCCCGCGCGCTATCAGCGCCTTCGTCTCGGTCGCGGACACTGCCCTCGATTCAAGCAGACCAGCGGCACGCGAGACCTGACAGCCTGCCGGTCCTTAGGCCTTGTTCCGCTCCAGCAGCTTCTTGCCGATCACCATCCGCTGGATCTCGGACGTTCCCTCCCCGATCAACAAGAGCGGCGCGTCCCGGTACAGCCGCTCGATCTCGTACTCCTTCGAGTACCCGTAGCCGCCGTGGATTCGGAAGGCCTCCTCGACCACCTCCTTGCCGGTCTCGGAGGCGAACAGCTTGGCCATCCCCGCCTCGAGGTCCGACCGCTCGCCCGCGTCCTTGAGGCGCGCCGCCTTGAGGGTGAGTAGGCGGGCGGCCTCGACCTTGGTGGCCATATCGGCGAGCTTGAACTGGATCGCCTGGTGCCCCGCGATCGGCCTGCCAAAGGTCTTGCGCTCCTGCGAGTAGCGGAGGGCGAGCTCGAGCGCCCGCTGGGCGATGCCCACGCCGCGAGCGGCCACGTTGACCCGCCCCACCTCCAGCGCGTCCATCATCTGGCCGAACCCCTTGCCGAGCCCGGCCTCCTCACCGCCGAGGATCCGCTCGGGCGGGCACTTGTAGCCGTCATAGACGAGCTCCGTGGACTCGACGCCCTTGTAGCCCATCTTTTTGATCTTGGGCGGGATCGTGAGGCCGTCGTTCTCCGCGCTGCCCGGCTCCTTTTCCGTGATGAAGCACGTCATGCCCTTGTAGGGCGGATCGGTCTTCGGGTCGTCCTTCATCAGCACGAAGACCACGCCCGACAGCAGCCCATTCGTGACCCACATCTTCTGGCCGTTCAGCTCCCAAGCGCCGTCGTCGAGCTTCTTGGCCACGGACTTGATGCCCTGCACGTCCGATCCGCATTCGGGCTCGGACAGCGAGAAGGCCGCCCGGATCTCGCCGGTTGCCATCTTCGGCAGAAAGTGCTCCTTCTGCTCGGCGGTCCCGAACTTCATGAGCAGGTACGAGCCGATGAAGTGGGTGTTGACGATCCCGGAGATCGAGATCCAGCCCCTCGAGAGCTCCTCGACGATCATCGCGTAGGTCGTGAGGTCGAGGCCCATCCCCCCGTACTCCTCGGCGATCGTCACGCCGAACAGCCCCAGCTCCTTCATCTGGTCGACCACCCGCTCGGGGAACTTGTCCTCGTGGTCGTACTCCTCCGCGATGGGAATGACCTCGTTGTCGACGAACTGCCGCACCATCTCGCTGATGGCGCGCTGCTCGTCGGTCTTCTCCGTGTAGAGGCTGGTCGCGATGGCCATGCGGCGGAGGATATAGGCGAGCGCTCGGCCGCCGACGCCGTGTTCCTCTCACTTCAGGCGCTCTGCGTTACGACGAACGTCGTGTGGTAGGGGGCGGACCAGTCCGCGGCGGCCCTCCGACGGGAAGCTGAGCGGGCGAGCTGAGCGAGAGGGCGGCGAGCTGCGAGCTAGTACCCGCGCGGGTGGCGGGGGACATAGGAGTCGCTCCTACGGAGCTGCTTGCTCCAGGCTGGCCCCGTGTAGCTCGGATCGTCCCGCATGCCCGTGTCGAAGCGCAGGCCCGCGACGACGACGTAGGCGTGGCCGCTGTTCGCGTAGACCGTGATCCAGCGACCCGGGTTGCGGCGACCCCAGCTCATCAGGTCACCCGACGGGAGCGGTGAGCGAAGGAAGCGGCCGCCGTAG
The DNA here is from genome assembly GCA_035264265.1 of Thermoleophilaceae bacterium. Classification (GTDB taxonomy): domain Bacteria; phylum Actinomycetota; class Thermoleophilia; order Solirubrobacterales; family Thermoleophilaceae; genus DASXBA01. Next base: position 11,855 of record DATFQM010000068.1, on the reverse strand, counting down.
AGGGCGTAGCTCACCGACCCCGAGCAGTCGTAGCCGCTGTCGAGCACGCGGCTGAAGGGCGTGTGCCCGCCGCCGTAGCGGTAAGGCTTGCCGATCAGGCGGTTGGCGGCCGTGATGACGCGCTTCACCCGGCGCGGCGCGCTGGCGGGCGCGATCACCTTCCCGTCCGCGCGGAGCGTGGCCTTCTTCGGCGGAGGCGGCGGCGGGACGAAGGCCGCGCCGCCGGTGCTGCTGGCCTCCTGGGCGGTTGCGGTGCCCCCGGCGATGAGAGCGCCGAGGCAGGCGCACACCGACACGGCATGCGGCAGCTTGTCACTCAGGACGTACGGCATTTCTCTTTCGTACGCCTGCGGAGTTAGCTGTCGGGCTCGCGCTGAAAGAGCTCGCGCGCCTCCTTTTAGGAGGTTCGCCCCAGTGGCTCGGCGCCACTTTGGGTCCCCCGCTCCACGCGTCGCGTGGATTCGGCGTGCCGGCAAGGTAGCACATCAGGAAGATCTCTTATCTCTTCGGCACTCATGGCCCGATCTTCCCTCGTGCACGTGCTTTTTCACACAAAGTAAGTCAGCGCGTGCACCCCCGCCCGGTCGCTAGGGCACACTTCGGCCCGTGAACTTCGCCCGCGACGTCGTGGAGGTCGCGGACCCGGACCGCACCGCGCTGGTCGCGCTTTCGCGCTCCGGGCAGCGGCGCCAGATCGGCTTCGGCGAGCTCGCCCACCGGTCGGCCCGCCTGGCGGGCAGGCTAGTGGCGCTGGGGGTAGAGCAGGGGCAGGTGGTGATGACGATGATCGGCAGCCGCCCCGAGTGGGTGGAGGCGATGCTCGCCTGCTTCCGACTCGGCGCGGTGGCCCTGCCGTGCAGCGAGCAGCTCCGACCGGATGACGTGCGGGTGCGGATGGACGTCGTGGAGCCTCGTGCGGTCGTCGTGGACGAGCGCGACGCGGACCTGGTGCGGGAGTCGGGTTTCGAGGGACCCCTGCTGGTGGTCCCCGACAAGCGCCACTACGAGACGGCGCCCGCGCCAGCGGCCGAGCTCCGGCCAGACGACCCCGCGATGATCGTGTTCACGTCCGGCACAGCCGGCCAGCCCAAGGCCGTCCGGCACGGACAGCGCTACCTCGGTGGGCAGAGCGTCCAGGCCGAGCACTGGTACGGCGCGCGGGAGGGCGACCTCTGCTGGTGCACCGCTGCGAGCGGCTGGTCCAAGTCGGCCCGAAACGTGTTCATCGCGCCCTGGCTTCGCGGCGGGGCCGCGCTGCTCCACGATGCCCGCTTCGACCCCGGACAGCGGCTCGAGGTGATCGAGCGCGAAGGCGTAACAGTGCTGTGCATGGCCCCGACCGAGTACCGGGCGATCGCCAAGCGGACCGAGCTGCAGCCCCTGGCCGGCCTGCGCCACGCAGTGGCGGCCGGTGAGCCCCTCAACGCCGGGATCGTCGAGACATGGCGCGAGCTGGCCGCGGTCCAGGTTCACGACGGCTACGGGCAGACCGAGACGGGCGCCCTCACGGGGATGCCCATCGGCCCGCCGGTCCGGCCCGGCTCAATGGGCAAGCCGCTCCCGGGGTTCCGGCTCTGGATCGACGAGGGGGAGCTCTGCGTCGAACCGTCAACGGTCCCCACCTTCTTCCTCGATGGTCCCCTCGACCGACCCTGGCGGACCGGCGACCGCGTCGCGCAGGACGAGGATGGCTACCTGTGGTTCGAGGGCCGCACAGACGACGTGATCATCTCGGCGGGCTACCGAATTGGTCCCTTCGAGGTCGAGTCGGCCCTCGTCTCGCATCCGGCTGTAGCCGAGGCGGCGGCGGTTGCCGCGCCGGACGAGGAGCGAGGCCAGGTCGTGCGCGCGGTCGTGGTGCTCCGAGCCGGCCACGCTCCGGGGGAGGCGCTGGCGCGGGAGCTCCAGGAGCACGTCAAGAAGCACACAGCGCCCTACAAGTACCCGCGGGTTGTGGACTTCGCGGAGGCGCTGCCGAAAACGGCGAGCGGCAAGATCAAGCGCGCGGAGCTACGGGCCGGACCCGGGTAGGCTCAGGGCATGGCCAACAAGCTCGCGCAAGAGACCTCCCCCTACCTCCTCCAGCACAAGGACAACCCGGTCGATTGGTACCCCTGGGGCGAGGAGGCGCTCTCACGCGCGCGCGAGGAGGACCGTTCGATCCTGCTCTCGATCGGCTACTCGGCCTGCCACTGGTGCCACGTGATGGAGCGCGAGTCCTTCGAGGACGAGGAGACCGCGCGCCTGATGAACGAGCGATTCATAGCGATCAAGCTCGACCGCGAGGAGCGGCCGGACCTCGACTCCGTCTACATGCAGGCGTGCCAGACCATGACCGGCCAGGGCGGCTGGCCGCTCAACGTCTTCCTGACGCCCGAACAGGTGCCGTTCTACGCCGGCACGTACTTCCCGCCCCAGCCGCGCGGAGGGCTTCCCAGCTGGCGGATGGTGCTCGAAGCCGTGTCGGACGCCTGGGAGCAGCGAAGGGACGAGATCCGCTCCGGCGCGGACCGGATCGTGCGCCAACTCCAGGGCGGCGCACTGCTGCAGCCGTCGAAGGAGCCGATGGACGCGCGCCTGCTCGACGACGCCGCGCGCGCCTTGCGGGAGCAGTACGACCCGGTACACGGTGGCTTCGGCGGCGCGCCGAAGTTCCCGCCGGCCTCGGCGATCGAGCTGTTGCTACGCCGCGGCGACACGGAGATGAGCTCGCACACCCTGCGCGAGATGACCTCGGGCGGCATGTACGACCAGGTCGGCGGCGGCTTTGCCCGCTACTCGGTCGACGCGTACTGGCTGGTGCCGCACTTCGAGAAGATGCTCTACGACAATGCGCTGCTGGCCCGCGCCTACCTCCACGGCTGGCAGGTGATGGGCGATCGGCTCTTCCGGCGCGTTTGCGAGGAGACCCTCGACTGGGCACTGCGCGAGATGCGGGCTCCCGAAGGCGGCTTCTTCTCGGCCCTGGACGCCGACTCGGAGGGCGAGGAGGGCAAGTTCTACGTCTGGACGCTCGAGGAGCTACGCGAGGTGGCGGGCGAGGAAGCCGCCCAGTGGTTCGGCGCCAGCGAGGGCGGCAACTTCGAGGGTCGCAACATCCTCGTGCGGGGGTCCGAGGACGATCCCGGGGGTCTTGGCGAGTGGCGCCGCAAGCTCTACGAGCGCCGCGCCGAGCGGGTATGGCCCGGGCTCGACGACAAGCGCCTGACCTCGTGGAACGCATTGATGATCTCCGCGCTGGCGGAGGCGGGCGCCGTGCTGGAGCGGCCGGACTACCTGGACGCCGCGCGCGCTTGTGCGGAGTTCCTCCTGCGGGATCTGCGCGACGACGACGGCCGCCTGCTCCGCACCTACAGGGACGGGCGGGCGCGCCTGAACGCCTACCTGGAGGACCACGCGTACCTGCTCGAGGCCCTGCTGACTCTGTACGAGTCCTGCTTCGAGCCGCGCTGGTTCGCCGAGGCCCGCGGGCTGGCGGACACCATGATCGAGCGCTTCGCCGACGACGAGAACGGCGGCTTCTTCGACACCTCGTCCGACCACGAGCAGCTGCTGGCCCGGCGGAAGGACCTGGAAGACCACCCGATCCCCGCGGCCAACTCGAGCGCGGCCTATGGCCTGTTGCGCCTGGCAGCGCTCACCGGTGAGCACGAGTACGAGAGCAGGGCGGTGTCCGTCCTCCGGCTCCTGCATGAGGTGGCCCCGAGGCACCCGCAGGCCTTCGCGCACCTGCTCCAGGCGCTGGACTTCCACTTCTCCCCCATCAGGGAGGTCGCGCTCGTCGGGGACGACACGAGCGAGCTCGAGCGGGTGGTGCGCTCGTCGTTCCGCCCCCACCTCGTCCTGGCGGCTGGGGCCGCCAACGGCGTGCCACTGCTGGAAGACCGCGAGCTCGTGGACGGCCGGCCGGCCGCGTACGTCTGCGAGCAGTTCGCCTGCAAGGCGCCAGTGACGGATCCGGAAGAGCTGGAGGCGTTGCTCAGCTGAGGCTCCGAGCGCTGCCGCCGGCAATCTGGTGCTTGGCGCTGGTCGTCCCGGCCGCCATCAGCGGCCCCGGGGAGACCGGCCACCGTGGCGCCGTGCGCATCGCAAAGCTCGGCCCGCGTCCAGCCGCGAGCCAGGCCGACGGCCGCGATCATGCCGTCGTGAAGCGCGCCTTCCGCCGAGCCGGCCTGCGCGTCGCCGTGCAGCGCTTCCAGGTGCCGGCCGCGGACGCTCGCGCAACGTAATCGGCTCTTTCCAGACACCCCGGGCGCTGCCTGCGCATCGTGATGGCGCACGCGGACACGACCCCGCACGGCCCCGGAGCGAACGACAACGCCTCGGGTGTCGGGGTCGTCATGGCGCTTGCCGCTCCTCTGCAACGGCTGCGTCCGCCCTGCGACGCGTGGCTCGTCGCCACGGGCGCGGAGGAACGTGTCTACACGGATCCGCCGACCATCTAGGGGCGCTGGCCCTCGCACGGCGAGTGCGGGCACGCGGCCTGCGGGGTCGGCTGGCTGCGCACTCTCGCTCGACGAGGTGGGCCGTGGGCGCGGCTTCTGGCTGCGCTCGCCCGTGGCGCGCCCGCGGCGTGGGTGGAGAGGGAGGTGCTACTCGCCGCGCGGCGCGCGGGCGCCTCGGTGCGCTGGGTGCGCGACGAGGGCAGTGGCAACTCCGACCACAGGGAATTCCAGCTGCTCGGGTTGGGGCCGCCAAGCTCGGCGCGGTGCGGCTGGGGAACCGTGCCGACACCGAGCCTGTGACCGCCCGGGCCGCCTGAGTCCGCGGGCGCTTCGCCGGGCCCATTCGCTGACGCTCACGTCTGCGCCGAGGCGACGGCGGCGACCGAGTCCGCCATCAGGTCGGCCGCCATCTTGTCGTCGAGACCCTCGCGGCTCAGGCGATGCCAGGCCCAGAAGTCGAGCGCGAGGGCGAGGTGGGCGCGGAGGCGCTCGGCCCGCTTCCCGCGGACGCTGAAGCCCGCTGCGAGCCCGGAGGCGAGCTGCCCGAGCCCGACATCCACAGTGCTTGCCATCCAGGTCTCGAGTTCAGGCACCGTCGCGCGCTCGCCCTGGACATGAAGCTGGAGGGCCTCGTTCTCCCGGTACCAGCGATAGAGGTCCACGAGCGCCAGCCTCACGCGCTCGCGCGGATCGTCGACGCGGCGCCGCTGCACAAGCACACGCCGGAGGACGAGTACTCCTTCGTGCTCGGGGGCCGGATGGGCGCGCTGCTGGGCGAAGAGGTCGTCTACGCCGGCACCGGCGACCTCGTCTTCAAGCCGCGCGACCAGTGGCACACCTTCTGGAACGCGGGCGACGAGCCGTGCCGCATCCTCGAGATCATCTCCCCCGCGGGGTTCGAGAAGTTTTTCGACGAGCTCGTGGACCTGACGTCAGCGGGGCCGCTCGATCCGAGCGGTCTGCCGGAGCTCGGAGCTCGGTACGGGCTCGAGGCCAACATGGAGAGCATCCCCGGCCTGTGCGAGCGCTTCGGGGTGACCTTCGGCCCTGAGCGAGGAGCGCAGCGGGCGCTGGCCCGGCGAGCACCAAGTTGTCTAGAGGATGGAGAGGTACCTATCGAGCTCCCACTGGGTGACCTGAACCCGGTAGTCCTCCCACTCCTGCCGCTTGATCTCGATGTAGCGGTTGAAGATGTGCTCGCCGAAGGTGCGCAGCACGAGCTCCGACTCGGCCGTGAGCTCGATGGCCTCGCCCAGCGTCTCCGGTAGCTGCTCGATGCCGAGTCGCTTCCGATCCTCCGGGCTGATGTGGTACAGGTTCTTCTCCATCGGCTCGGGCAGCTCGTAGCCCTTCTCGATCCCCTCCAGGCCGGCCATCAGCAGAGCGGCGAAGGTGAGGTAGGGGTTGCACGCCGGGTCCGGGCAGCGGATCTCGGCGCGAGTTGCCTGCTCCTTGCCGGGGTGGTAGAGCGGCACGCGCACAAGCGCCGAGCGGTTGCGCCGTGACCAGGCGCAGTAGACCGGCGCCTCGTAGCCCGGCACGAGCCGCTTGTAGGAGTTCACCCACTGCGCGAATACCGAGGTGATCTCGCGCGCGTGCTTGAGCTGGCCCGCGATGAACTGCTTGCCGGTGTCGGAGAGGAAGTACTGGTCGTCCTCGTCGAAGAACGCGTTGCGGCCGTCCTTGAACAGCGACTGGTGCGTGTGCATGCCCGAGCCGTTCTCGCCGAACAGCGGCTTGGGCATGAACGTCGCGTGCCAGCCGTACTTCATGGCGTACTCCTTGACCGTGATGCGATAGGTCATGGTGTCGTCCGCCATCTCGAGCCCGTTCTTGTAACGCATGTCGATCTCGTGCTGGGACGGGCCGACCTCGTGGTGGGTGTACTCCACGTGGATCCCCAGCTCCTCCAGGGCGAGCACGGTCTCGCGCCTCACGTCGGAGCCGGCGTCGAGCGTGGTCAGGTCGAAGTAGCCGCCCTCGTCGAGGATCTCGGGACCCCCGTTCCCGGGCCGGGCGTGCCGGAAGTAGAAGTACTCGAGCTCCGGACCGACGTAGAAGCCGTCGAAGCCGAGCTCGCTCGCCCGCTCGATCGCCCGGCGCAGCACGTGCCGCGGGTCACCCTCGTAGGGCTCGCGGCTGGGCGTGACGACGTCGCAGAACATGCGCGCAACGCCCCTGTCCTCCGGTCGCCAGGGGAGGACCTTGAAGGTCGAGATGTCGGGCATCGCGATCATGTCGGACTCCTCGATCGCGTTGAACCCGGTGATGGAGGAGCCGTCGAAGCCCATGCCCCCCTCGAAGGCGTCGTCCAGCTCGGCCGCATTGATCGAGAAGCTCTTGAGCTGGCCCAGGATGTCGGTGAACCAGAGGCGGACGAAGCGGATGTCGCGCTCACCGACGATCGCCTTGACGTCATCTGCGGTCTTCGGCTGGTCGGCCATCGAGCTCCTTCTGGTCGGGGCAGCGAGGGCCGGAACCCTAACGGGACTGTGGCGAGGGCCTACAGCCAGTCGTTCGCCCAGCTTTTCAGCGCCCGGACGGCCGGCTGGAGTGCCTGGCCCTTGCCCGTGAGCGCGTATTCGACGCGGACAGGAATCGCGTCGATCACCCTGCGCTCCACTATATCTTCAGCCTCGAGCTCCTTGAGGCGCTCCGATAGGAGGCGGTCGGAGAGATCGGGCACGAGCTGCCGGATCTCTGAGAACCGGAGCGGCCCGTCCATCAGCACGATCAGGATCGCACCGGTCCAGCGCTTGCCGACCAGCTCGACCGCCCGGTGATAGAGGGAGCAGCAGGGTTCGCGGTGCGCGGCAGAAGCCTGCCCTGGCCTGGTCTCGGTTGCCGAGCCGCCGACCATGCCCTCCATCGTAGTCCCTGCGGGGGCTAGGCCGCCCGCGCCAGCCGCGATTCCTCGCCCGAGCCGTCCACCGGCACGTCACCGGCCCGGGTGACGAGGTTGCCGAAGCTGGAGAGGGCGACGTGAGCCACCGTCTCGAGGATCTGCTCGTCGGTCCAGCCCGCTTCCCGGGCCTCCTCGTGCACGTGTAGCGGCGGCGGGCCCTCGCTCTCCAGCAGGGCCCGAACGAAGCGCAGGAGCGTCGCCTCGCGCTCGTCGCGCGAGTCGAACTCCCGTGCGAGGGCGATCTCGTCCAACCCCAGTCCGGCCTCGCGAGCTGTGCGCTGCAATGTCGAGAGCGCGTATTCGCTCCGCTGCTGCTCGGCAACCGCCAGCGCGATGCGCTGCTGAGTCGCCCACGGCAGCGCGCCGTGGCGCAGCTCCGAGCGGAAGCGCGCGTATGCGCGCAGCGTCGCGGAGGAGCCGGCCAACACGCCGATGAAGTTGGGGAGCTGCCCTCCGCCGGCCAGCGCACCCTTGAGGACCGGCACACTGCGCTCGGGCGCCGTCAGCTCGTCGTGGACCTGAAACCTGCTCTCCTTCGTCTTCATCGGGACTTCACTTTCTGCCGGTCGCTTATTGATCGTGAGTATAGGGAAGAGGACCGGCTCTCGCTCCACAGGTGATACGCACCAAGGGCCCTTCCGGATGCCTGGTCCAACTGCACGGCGAGCGGACGTCTGCCTGATCCAAGGGCGGTGTGGATGCCTAGCCGGCAGCGTCGCGGACTCGAGGATTCGGCCTCGGCTCCGAGTGTTTGTGACCTATCCCGCTTGGACGCGTGCCAAGCGCACGGTGCTCAGACCGGTGCGGCGTTTGCCGTGGCAGCCGCCACTAGCACCAGGAACAGCCCCAGGAGAAAGGCCCACAGGGCCAGCCGGTCCGGCCGAGCGGCGATCTGCTGCTTGGCCGGGGAGGGCCGGCTGGCGGTGGAGCGCCGGCGGCGCGGCGGCACAGGGTGTCCCGTGATCGTGATGGTGCGGCGTTCGGCCGAGGCGGGCCGCTCGAATCCGCGTGATCGAAGCGGCGTCGGGTCGGAACGAGCGCCCTCGAAGCCAGGTGGTCGAAGCGGCACCGGATCGCCCGGAGACCGCTCGAAGCGAGCGGTCCGGCGGCTTATTTCTTGGTCATCCTCCCGCAGCGCGCGGGCACCGGAGGTCCGCATCGGCCCTCTTTCTTCTGGCCTGCGGGGTTAGCTGACGGGCTCGCGCGGAAAGAGTCGCGCTACGCCACCAACCATGGCGATTCGCCCCCGGCCGTGCGGCCTTTCGGTTCCCCCACGCCCCTCTGTTCGCGAGGAGCTTCGGCTGGATGGACGGCGGCATGCTACCAGGGAAGCGCGGCCGCCGGACGGAAGCGCCTCCGCAAATAGCGGGTTCTCTCTACTGGCCCGCGACCTTGGAGACGTACAGAGCCACGTCCTCGGCATCGTCTCCCTGCAGCAGGCCCGAGGGCATCCGCCTCTGGCGTGTTCCCCCGACCCTGATGGCGCTGAGGACGCGCTGCTTGGTGACGTTGCCGATCTTGTCCAGGTCGGGGCCGGTGACGCCGCGAGCGTTCACTGCGTCTAGGTTGTGGCAGCTGGCGCAGGTGTGCTCGAACAGCTCCTTGCCGTGCTCCTCGCGGGAGCTGAGCCCGGACTGCTCGAGCCGGCCGACACCCCCCTCGGATTCGCCGCGGGAGGCGATCACCGCGGCGGGAACGGCGATCCCGAGGGCGAGATAGAGGAGCGGGATCACCACCCGGAAGGCTCCTCCTCCCCCGCTCAGGTACGCCTCCCGGGCGGCGCTCGGGCCTCCCGTGAAGGCTACGAAGATAACCCCGATCCCGAGCAGCACGAACGGCAGCAGGATGAGCACCACGGCCATGGGCCCCGGCACTCTAATCCACGTACGGGCCCTCAGCCGTCGGCCGCCGCGGCCCGGCGCGCGCGCTTCCAGCTCCCGTACGCCGAGAACACCTCGCCCAGCGCGGGCAGGCTCTCGTCCTCCGACGCGTACTGCTGGTAGTCAACCATCAGCAGTCGCTCCGGGCGAGCGCCGAGCTCGTCAGCAACGCGGCGGATCGCCGAGCAGATTTCGTCGGCGGACGCATCCTCCCCTCCGCCCGAGCGCTTCGCCTCGTGGGCGAAGACCCCGGCCGCGCTCCCCCGCGCGCCGGGCTCGGCCGCCGGGGTGGGCCTCGCACGTCCCACCCCGACCAGTAGCCGGCAATGCGGGCAGCGCCTCGGCTCGGTGGGCCAGCCTCGGGTGGCCCGGCGTTCGAGCAGCAGGTGGCAGTGGGGGCAGTATGCGTTACTGGCCTGTCGCTGGCGTGTCGCCGAGGGCAATTCCTCTCCCGCGCGGGGAATGTTGTCGTATTCGCCGGTCGGCGTCGACGCGAAACGTGAAATGACGTCAGCCGGAGAGCCGATCCGCTCCCGCGTAGACGTTGAACGATTCTCCCCGCACGAACCCGCACAGGAGCATCCCGCGCTCGCCGGCCAGGTTCACGGCGAGACTCGACGGAGCCCCCACCGACACTACCCCGGCCAATCCAGCCACGCTGGCCTTCTGGACCAGCTCGAAGCCGGCGCGACCGCTGAGACAGCCGAGCAATCCGGGCAGCGGCCAGCGCCCCTGGAGGAGCAACGCACCGAGCGCCTTGTCCATTGCATTGTGTCTCCCGACGTCCTCCCGCAGGACCAGCATCCGGCCACTCGGCTCGAAGATCGCCGTGGCGTGGAGCCCCCCAGTGCGCTCGAAGCCGGGCTGCCCGCCGCGCGCCTCGTAGGGCAGTCGCAGCACGAGCTCGGGCGCGATCGGGCGGCTCGGGCGGGCGGGCGGTGATTCCTGATGGACGAACTCGAGCGCTGCCTTCCCGCACACTCCGCAGGACGAGGTCATGTAGAAGCGCCGCTCGTCTGCGGGGTCACGTTTGAGTCCGGAGCGCGTGCGGACCTCCACGATGTTGGCGGCGAGGTCGTCAGTCGCCCCCACCCGGACGACGTCTTCGCGCCGGTCGATCAGACCCTCGCTCGCGAGGAATCCGACGGCGAGCTCCTCGTCCTCGCCCGGGGTGCGCATCGCCACCGCGAGCGGCTCGCCATCTACCCGGATCTCGAACGGCTCCTCCACCGCCAGCTCGTCGCGGGCCCGCTCGAATCCGGCGCCCGGCGCCACGCGCTCGATCCACGTGACCGCGACGTGGGGATCGACGGTGACCGTCACCCCCGTAACGCTACAGACGGGCAAGCACCTCCCACGCCGGCGGCTTCTCCGGACGGCCCGGGCCGTCCATAGCGGAAACAGAAAAGCCCCCGCACGGGCACCCCATAGTAAAGGCCCCGCACGGGGCGGCCCAATAGGAAGGCCCCGCACGGAGCGGGGCCCTTCCCTTAGCTGGCCTGTAAGCCGGATCCTGTCGTGAGCAGCCATCCATCTCACCCGCCAACAGGTGGGGCCCGAAGGCCCTGCGGCCTACCTGGGGCTCGGCGGGCAGCCTCATCGCCCCTGCTTGGCCTTGCACCGGGTGGGGTTTGCCTGGCCGGCGTGTCGCCACGCCGCCGGTGCGCTCTTACCGCACCATTTCACCCTTGCCGGCTCCGGACTCACGTGATGCCCGGCGCTTTGGCGGTGTGTTTCTGTGGCACTTTCCCGCGGGTTTCCCCGGGTCGGATCTCCCGACCACCCTTGCCCTGCGGTGTCCGGACTTTCCTCGAGGACCGGTTGTCTCCCCGGCCTCCCGCGGCTGCTTGGCCAGCACAGCCTGTTAATGGTAGGCGCGCGACGCCCCGCCGACCAGTCGAGCCGCCTGCGAGGATCGAACTGCGGGCTAAAACGCCGACCCGGCAGCGGCGCACTCCCGTGACCGACGCCCACGATCTGCAAGCCCCCACGGTCGCTACGAATCACGAGGCAGGGGGTTCCGTACGTTGTGGGTCACTATGACCCAGAAGGTGCGTAGCCCGGGAGAACGGGCCGAGCGGCTAGCGCGCGAAAACCGGAGGCGGGCAAGGGAGACGGGTGGGGACGTGCTGTGCACGGCCCTCCCGGATGCCGCCGCCAGGCGCAGGCCGGCAGTGGCGCTCAGCGCAACTCCGAGCCGCAGCGGTCGCAGCGGCCCGCATCGCCGGCAAGCGTCACACGGTCGCCGCATACCGGGCATGCCGCGGCGCCGTGGTCGTGCAGTTCCTGCCACGCCCCGCCAAGGCGCTGCTCGAGCGTGAGTTCGCCGACGTCGGCCGATTGCTCGGCACGGGCGAGAAGTGGGGCGGTAATCGTTGTCACGCTACTCTCCTGCAGACACCGACCACCCGTCCCAACACCTGGAGGTCGCGGGTACGGATGGGCTCCATCTCCTCGTTCTCAGGCTGCAGCCGCACGTGGTCGTTCTCCTTAAAGAAGCGCTTGACGGTCGCGTCCTCCCCCACGAGCGCCACCACGATCTCGCCGTTACGCGCGGACTTCTGCCGCCGAACGACGACGTGATCCCCCTCGAAGATCCCGGCGTTCTTCATCGAATCGCCCTTG